>JAUPTR010000156.1 GCA_030917985.1 Pseudomonadota bacterium
GAGCTTGCTGAACACCTGGCTCGCCACTTCGCTGGCGTCCGGCCGCTTCATGCCGCGCATGCCGTAGCCCATGCCGTAGCCGCCCATTGCCTGCATGCCGCCGCCACCGATGTTATTGATGGTTGTCATCTCCACACTCCATTGATTTGGAGCTTGCAGGCTACGCGCGGTGTGTATCGGGCAAATCAGCAGTTTGTATCGCGGGCGATACATTACGATGCAGTGCGCCACCACGGATGTGGAAAGATTCGCCTGCAGGTCGGATTTCAATCCGACCTACAACGGCAGCTTATTTTCGTGGCAATACCAGCCGTGCCAGCAGCCCGCCTTCCGGACGGTTGAGCAAGGTCAGTTGCCCGCCATGCTGGCGCGCCAGCTCCAGCGCAATCGACAAGCCCAGTCCGGCACCGCCGCTGTGGCGGTTGCGTGATTCTTCCAGCCGCACAAATGGCTCAAACACCGAATGAATACGGTTTTCCGGAATCCCCGGCCCGTGATCACTGATCTCGATCACCAGTTGTTCGGCGCTATCCTCCACATGGATATCCGCCCGCTGGCCATATTGAATCGCGTTGTCGAGCAGATTGCCGACACAGCGCCGCAGCGCACCGGGCAAGGCCAGCAGCGGTGCGGCCTGGCCGGATACATTGACTTGCTGGCCGGCTTCCAGCGCATCCTCGGCCAGGGTCTCCAGCAGGGCCTGCACGTCCAGCATCTGCCAGCTTTCGCTCTGCGCCGCGCCGCGCAGGTAGCTGAGGGTGGCGTCGAGCATATTCGCCATTTCCTCGATATCCGCCTGCAGCTTGTCGCGATCGAGCGATTCGGCCAGGCGCGTGGTGCGCAGGCGCATGCGGGTCAGCGGTGTGCGCAAATCGTGGGATACGGCGGCGAGAAAACGGCCGCGCTCCTCCAGTTGCAAACGAATGCGCTCCTGCATGCGATTAAAGCCGCGCGCTGCCTCGCGTGCCTCCAGCGGGCCGGTTTCCGCCAGCGGCGGGCTGCTGAGATTGTCGCCAAGGCGGCCGGCCGCCTGCGCCAGTTGCGCCACCGGCTTCACCAGCTGCCGTGTACCAAACCACAAAGCCAGCAGCACCGCGCCCAACTGCAGCAGCTGCGCCAGCCACAGCTCGGGCGGCGGGCGGCGCGGTATCTCGCGGGCTTCGCCTGGCGGCGGGCCGGGGTGAAAATCGCGCGCGGGCCCGGCATCCATTAATGGATCAAAGTCCGGTGGCGCTGGCGGCATACGCTGCGGGCCGCGTTGCCATTCGGCGGGTGGCGGGCCGTGGTGTTTGGGTGGGCCGGCAAAAAACTTCAGCAGCAGCAGGCCGGTCAGCAGGTGGCTCACCAGCATCGCCGCCAGCACCAATGCAAACAGGCGGCCAAACATCGAATCCGGTAACAGGCGTTGCAGGCGGCTCATTTGTGCACTTTCGCGTCGAACAGATACCCCTCACCGCGCACGGTTTTCAGCAAGTTTGGCGCTTTCGGGTCATCGTTGAGTTTTTGCCGCAGCCGCGATACCAGCAGGTCGATGCTGCGGTCGAATGCCTCGGCGGCCCGGCCGCGTGCTGCATCCAGCAACTGGTCGCGCGTCAGCAAGCGGCGCGGGCGTTCTAGAAACACCCACAGCAGGCGGAATTCGGCATTCGACAGCGGGATCAGCAAGCCATGCGGGTCGGTCAGCTGCCGCGTCACACGATTCACGCGCCAGAGGTCAAAGCCGACTTCATCACCGGCGGCCAGCTCGCCGCTATCGGCCGGCCCGTTGCCGCCGGCACTGCGCCGCAACAGGCTGCGGATACGTGCCACCAGTTCGCGTGGATCAAACGGCTTGACCACGTAATCATCGGCGCCAATCTCCAGCCCCAGCACCCGATCCGCCGCCTCGCCACGCGCGGTGAGCATGATGATCGGCACATCACACTGCGCCCGCAGCGCCCGGCACAAGGCAATGCCATCCTCGCCCGGCAGCATCAGGTCGAGAATCACCAGCTCAAACCGCCCCGGCGCAAATGCCTGGCGCATCGCAGCTCCATCGGCCACCGCCGTGGTGTCGATGCCATAACCACGCAGATAATCACCCAGTAAAACGCAAATCTCGCTGTCGTCATCCACCAGCAACACCCGAATCGGCGTCATGCCCTGCTCCAGACTTATTGATGCCTGAAGACTAGCGGATTGGCATGCCCGGCGTGTAAGCGCTTTGTACCAAAACAGATACAGAGGCAAGGTTTGACCAGGATCGATAGTAGCGACAATCCCAAGGCCAATGGCTGGGCGCAACACCAATAATCAAGGGCAGACACGTGCCGGGCCGGCTATTTTTAATCCATGACCGCACACACCAACCGCAGCAACACGCCGCCGGGCCACACAGCCTGGCGCTCTCCCTTATTGTTGCTGGCGGCCCTCACCGGCTTGCTGCTGGCCGGGCATTTGCTGCCGGGCGTAAAGTTTTTTTCCTCGCCAGCCGGTTATTTGCCGTTTCATACCTTTCTTGAGTTTCTGGCCCTGGTGATTTCGGCAATGGTGTTTGCCATCGCCTGGAACCAGCGCGCGCGCCCCGACAACAGCCATGCAATCCTGCTCGGCTGCGGCTTTCTCGCGGTTTGCCTGATCGATTTCGGGCATACGCTGTCTTATGCCGGCATGCCCGATCTGGTCACGCCCAGTGGGCCGGAAAAAGCCATCAATTTCTGGCTGTCCGGGCGTTATGTGGCGGCCATCACACTGCTCGGCGTAGCCTTGGGCACCAACCGGCGCTGGTCACCTGCTGCCTGTTATGGCGCGCTGCTGGTATCGCTGTCGTGTGTTGCGCTGGTGTGGTGGGTGTGCCTGGCAAAGGCCGACTGGCTGCCGCGCACGTTTGTTGCCGGCCAGGGGCTGACCGGCCTCAAGATTGGCGCAGAGTATCTGCTTGCCGCACTTTATCTGACCGCCGGCGGCATCATCATCTATCGCCAGCGCAATGCCGGCGACAGCAACCAGATCTGGCTTGGCGTGGCGGCCTGCGTACAGGCGCTGGCAGAGATGTTTTTTACGCTGTATGCCGATGTCACTGACGTGTTCAATCTGCTGGGACACCTCTATAAGGTGCTTGCATATCTGATCATTTACCGGGCCTTGTTCGTTTCCGGCTTTCAGGCCCCCTTTCTGGAGCTGGAGCGCAAAAAGGCGCACCTCAAGACCCTGGTTACCAGCATTCCCGATCTGATCTGGCTGAAAGACCAGAATAGTGTCTACCTCTCTTGCAATGCCAGTTTTGAACAGTTTTTCGGCGCAACTGAAGAGGCCATCATCGGCAAAACCGATTACGACTTTGTTGACCGGGAACTGGGCGATTTTTTCCGCAAGCACGACCAGGCTGCCATCGACGCCGGCCATGCACTTCGCAACGAAGAGTGGCTGACTTTTGCGACAGGTGGGTATCACGGCCTGTTTGAAACCACCAAGACACCGATGTTTTCGGCCACGGGCGAAATCATCGGCGTGCTCGGCATTGCCCACGACATCAGCGGCCGCAAACGTGCCGAAGCAGCGCTGGAACAGCATCAGTTACACCTGCAGGAAATGGTTGATCTGCGCACCCAGGAGCTGGCGCAGGCGATGAGCACCATACGCATCAGCGAACAACGCTACGAGTTTGCCCTGGCCGCCACCAAGGACGGCCTCTGGGACTGGAACATGCAAACCGGCAAAACCTTCGTCAGCCCGGCTTACAGCCAGATGCTCGGTTATGCACAGGACGAGCTGGGTGAGGATGTCGGCCAGTGTTTTGTTGCCCTGCTCCATCCCGACGACAGGGGCAGATTGCTGGACGTGCTGAAACACAAGCTGGAGATCCAGGGACATTACGAAACCGAGTTCCGGCTGCGCTGCAAGGATGACAGCTACAAATGGATTCTCAGCCGCGGCCAGGTGGTGGAACGCGACTCTCAGGGCAAGCCCTTGCGCGCCGTGGGCACCCATATCGACCTGACCCTGCGCAAAACCATGGAGATGGCGCTGCGGCAGGCCAAGGAAGCGGCCGAAGCCTCGGCCAGAGCCAAATCGGCGTTTCTGGCCAATATGAGCCACGAAATCCGCACGCCGATGAATGCCATTCTCGGCCTGGGTGGCTTGCTGTTGCGGCGCGGCAGCGATCAGTGGCAAACCGACAAAGTCCGCAAGATCATGGAAGCCGGCAGGCATCTGCTCAACGTCATCAACGATGTGCTGGATCTGTCGAAAATCGAAGCCGGCAAACTGGATCTGGAAAACAAGCCGCTGCGCATCGAGGCGATTGTTGCCAATGTTGAATCCATGCTGCACGAGCGTGCCGGTGAGAAGGGCCTGTTGTTGCAGAGCGAAATCGAGCCGATGCCTGCCGGCCTGACGGGTGACGCTACGCGACTGCAGCAAGCGCTGCTCAATTATGTCAGCAATGCCATCAAGTTTACCGATCATGGCCGGATCGTGATTCGTGTGCACACGCTGAGCAGCGACGAAACCCGGGCCACATTGCGCTTTGAGGTGGAAGACAGTGGCATCGGCATTGAAGCCGCCACCCTGCCACGACTGTTCGAAAGCTTTGAGCAGGCCGACAGCTCGACCACGCGCCGTTATGGTGGCAGTGGCCTCGGGCTTGCCATCACCCGCAAGATTGCCGAGCTGATGGGCGGCGAGGCCGGCGCCAGCAGCACCTTGGGCAAAGGCAGCCTGTTCTGGTTCAGCGTGCAACTGCAACGCAGCCACGGGGAATCGGCGGCAGATGCCCTGACCCATGGTTCGGTAGAGGAGCACGCGTTGCGCCGGCTGTGCCAGGGCGCACTGGTGTTGCTGGCCGAAGACAATGAACTCAACCGCGAAGTGGCGCAGGAAATACTCAAGGAACTGGGTCTGTCGGTTGACCTTGCCCACGATGGCATCGAGGCGGTCGAAAAAGCCAGGGCGCAACACTACGACCTGATCCTGATGGATATCCAGATGCCAAGGCTGGACGGCTTCGGGGCCACACGCGCAATCCGCGCCTTGCCCGGTGCGGCAGGCATTCCGATTCTGGCAATGACGGCCAATGTGTTTCATGACGACAAGCTGGCCTGCGAGGCAGCGGGCATGAACGATTTCATCCCCAAACCGGTTGTTGCCGAAGTGCTGCAGCGCAAACTGATCACCTGGCTCTCGCTCTCTGCCACACCACCCGCTACGGGCGCGCACCCCGCCGTAGCGGAAGTGGTAGCAGTAGCAGCAAACACAGACACGAGCGAACTGCCGCCGCTGCCGGGCATCGACGTCGCCGCCGGGCTGATCTACGCCAATGGCAAACAATCCCTCTATCTGAAGCTGTTGCAGATGTTTCATGACAAATACGGCAACGGCTTTGCAAAAGGAATTCAGCAGGCCGTTGCCGAACAGGACTGGAGCGGCGCGGAACGGCAGGCGCACTCGATGAAAGGCATGGCCGGCACCCTGGGAGCCAGGGCTTTGCAGGAAAAGGCCGCCACACTGGAGATGGCAATCAGGCGCCATCAGCAGGATCGGATCACAGGGCAAATGGATGAGGTAGTGGCAGAGCTTGACAACGTGCTGGCTGGCATTGCCCGGCTGCCGCAACAGCAAGCCACACCGCTGCCGCAAGACGTTCAGCCAAATATCGAGCCAGGCATGGCAGGCAAGACGCTGTTTGCGTTTCTGTCATTGCTGAAACAGCGTGATACGGAAGCCCTTTCCCAATTTGCCGGGATACGGGCTATGCTTGCAGGGTGGCCTGGCACCGACGAAGCGCTGCAACAACTCGATGCAGCGATATCGCGGCTCGATTTTGCCAGCACCCACACATTGATCAAGGACATGGCTGACCAGGCGGGTATCAGGCTGTAAAACCATCATGAATCAAGTTACGCGAGAAACCATTCTCATTGTCGACGACATGCCGGAGAACATCAGCATTCTGGCTGAAATCCTGCGTCAGGACTATCGCGTGACCTTTGCCACCAACGGCCCGGATGCACTTGCCGCTGCCCGCGAAAAACCCAGGCCGGGGCTGATCCTGCTGGATGTAATGATGCCGGGCATGAGCGGCTACGAGGTGTGCCAGCAATTGAAGACATTGCCGGAAACCGCCGGCATCCCGGTGATTTTCCTCACCTCCAGGGCGGATGTCAGCAACGAGGAAATCGGCTTGCAGATGGGTGCGGTCGACTACCTGCACAAGCCGTGTCACCCGGCTATCGTCCGGCAGCGCGTGCGTAACCACCTGGCCCTGCACAACTACACGCAGGCGCTGGAGCTGCGCGTGCACGAGCGCACCCGCGAGCTGGAACAAACCCGCATCGAAATCATCCGCCGCCTGGGGCGGGCAGCAGAATACCGCGACAACGAAACCGGCATGCACGTATTGCGCATGAGCTCGTGCTGCCACAAGCTGGCGATTGCTGCAGGGTTGTCAGCGGAGCGGGCCGAATTGTTGCAATTGGCAGCGCCAATGCACGATATCGGCAAAATCGGCATTCCCGACCATATCCTGCTGAAACCGGGCAAGCTCGACAGCGACGAGTGGGCCACCATGCAACGCCACGTGGAAATCGGCGCGGAAATCATCGGCGAACACCGCTCCGAACTGCTGGCGATGGCGCGGCTGGTGGCCCTGACACATCACGAACGCTGGGACGGCCACGGCTACCCGCACCACCTGGCCGGAGAAGACATTCCGATCGAGGGGCGCATCTCGGCCATCTGCGATGTCTTCGACGCCCTGCTCAGCAAGCGTCCCTACAAGGAGGCCTGGCCGGAACAGCAGGCGGTTGACTTTATCATCTCCCAGTCCGGCAAGGCTTTTGATCCGGCACTGGTGAATCTGTTTATCGAACTGGTGCCGGAGCTGAACCGGATTCGCAGCCTGTATCTGGATGAACCTGCGGAGCAGGCGCAGGCACAGAAGCTGGTACAGCTGATCTACGTCAGCGCCGCGCGGCAGGAGATGGATCAGGCGACGCTACTGCAGATACTCGACAGCGCAATCCGCCATAACACCCGCAACAAACTCAGCGGCATGCTGCTGTATGCCCGCGGCTCCTTCATCCAGGTGCTGGAAGGCAGTGAAACCGCAGTTGCAGAAACCATGCGCCGCATCTGCGACGACCCGCGCCATCACGATATCCAAACCCTGACGCAAGATGTCATCAACGAACGCGAGTTTGCCCAGTGGGCCATGGGTTTTCATTGCCTGAACCGTGATGACGTGGCAAAACACCCGCATTTCACCCTGTTTCTGGAAAGAGGCTTCGATCCCGCCGACATCAACGCAACGCCCGGCATTGCGATGGCTTTGCTGAAACAGTTTGCCAACCAGGCGTAAGAGGCTGTTCACGATCTGTCGCCATTCGCTCAAGTACGGCAGCCCGCATACCCCCACTCAGAAAGCCCGCAACCCATGTGGCACGCCCTCGAAACCCGCATTCCCCCGCCACTGCTGATGCTGCTGTGCGCCGCAATCATGTCCGGCATCGATCAACTCTGGCCGCAACAATGGCTGTCGCAGCCAATTGCCGGCGGCATGGGGTTACTGCTTGCAGGGTGCGGGGCAATGCTCGATCTGGGTGGCTTGCTGCATTTCCTGCGCGCCCGCACCACCATCAACCCGCTCAAGCCAGCCAGCAGCAGGGTATTGGTAACAAATGGCATATATCGTGTCAGCCGCAACCCGATGTATGCCGGCATGTTGCTGATGCTGGGCGGCTGGGCAGCTTATCTCGCCAATCCCCTGGCTCTTGCCGGGCTGCCTCTGTTTGTGGCCAGCGTCACCCGCCTGCAGATTGTGCCGGAAGAGCGCATCCTGCTGCGCCTGTTTGGGCAGACGTATGCAGATTATTGCCGGCAGGTGCGGCGCTGGCTGTAAGTGCCGCAAATAGGCAGGCAAGCAGCCCGTCGGACTTGAGGCTGCTCTTCAACGCTGGACGTTGCCACGGCTCAACGGGCACAATCGCCCCCCGGCAAGCCGGTACGGGACGAAGGCGGGCATGGTCATGGACGCGGCCGAAACACGCTCCGGCTGTGGCAGAAAGCCTGGCAGGAGTTTATTCAAACGGCATGAATTTTCTGTTTCAACAGTCTTTTTAGTGTAAAATTTAGAGTAATCATTCTTATTTTTCGGACATGAACAAAGTGAATAACGTTAAGCGCACATTCTCCACCGGTTTCACCTTGCTGGAACTGCTGATCGCATTGGTCATCATCGGTCTGCTGGTGGGCGTGGTAGCGCCCAATCTGTTCAAAAACGTTGGCAAATCTGAAGTTACCACCGCCAAGCAGCAGATCGAATCGCTGTCGAAGGCCATCGACCAGTATCGCCTCGACACCGGCCATTTCCCTTCCACCGAACAGGGCCTGGCTGCGCTGAACCAGAAACCAGCCGACGAACCGAAATGGAACGGCCCGTATCTGAAGAAAGAAGCACCGCTTGATCCGTGGGGCAAGGCCTATATTTACAAGGCGCCGGGCGAGCATGCCAACGATTACGACCTGAGCTCGCTGGGCAAGGATGGCAAACCAGGTGGAGAAGGTGAAGCCGCCGATCTCGGCAACTGGTAAAACCTGAACACGATCCTGCTGCACGGCCCTGATCGGGACTCATGCGCTGCTCAAAACACACAAGGTACGCCCAGTTCTAGCCTTGCCATGCTCGGCAAGAATCCGGGGCAGTCCTCATGTACTACAGTACATTCCGGTTTTTGCGCTGCTCTTCATCCCGCTGAGGGCCGTTCGCGACGGATCGAGCCCAGGTTTACCCCTGTTTGGCGATATACAACCCTGAGATAGATTCTGAAACACACTGATCTGCATGCAACAGTTTGAAGTCAAAGCGCTGAAAGCCCAGTCAGTTGTCGTACTGAAACTGGATGCCGCCAGCAGCGACGATGCCCGCAACCAGGCCACCCAGCAGGGCGTGCGGGTGATCTCGGTGCACGCGCTGCGTCAGGGCTGGATGCCGGCCTGGCGCGCGCAGCGTTTTAATCTGGTGCTGTTCACGCAGGAGCTGCTGGCGCTGCTGGATGCGGGTCTGTCGCTGATCGAAGCAGTGGAAACACTGGCGGAAAAGGCACACGACGAGAGCCAGGATGTGCTGCGCAAGCTGACCGAATCGCTGTATCAGGGCCAGTCTCTATCGCAAGCGTTGCAGCATTTTCCGCAGGCTTTCCCCGAGCTGTATGTTGCCAGTGTGCGCGCCTCGGAAAAAACCGGCGACATCGTGCCGACGCTGCAACGTTTCGTCACTTATCAGCAGCAGGCCGACACGATTCGCAAGCAGATCATCTCGGCGTCGATTTATCCAGCGGTGGTGTTTGTGGTCGGCATTGTGGTTGCCTTGTTCCTGCTGGTCTATCTGGTACCGAAATTCAGCCGCATTTATGAAGACATGAACAGCGACCTGCCCTTTCTCTCGCGCATGTTGCTGAAATGGGGCAGTTTCGCCAGTGACAATATGTCGCTGGTGTTGCTCGGCATCGGCGGCATGACTGCACTGGCCATCTACGCCGCCAGCAACGCCCAAGCCCGCGCCCGCGCGCTGACCTTGTTGTGGCGCATCCAGTCGCTGCGCGAGCGCTGGTATCTGGTGCAATTGTCGCGCCTGTACCGCTCTGCCGGCATGTTGCTGCGTGGCGGCATTCCGGCCGTCACCGCGTTCAGCATGGTTGGCGGCCTGTTGCACCCCACCCTGCGGCCACGGCTGGACAAGGCGATCAGCCGCATCCGCGAAGGCCAGCCGATTTCACTGGTGATGCAAAGCTGCGAGCTGACCACGCCGGTGGCAGTGCGCATGCTGCGGGTGGGTGAAAAGAGCGGCAAAATGGGCGACATGATGGAGCGTATCGCGCTGTTCTATGATGAGGACACCGCGCGCTGGGTGGATGTATTCACCCGCGTGTTTCCGCCTTTGCTGTTACTGATTATCGCGCTGTTCATCGGCACGATTGTGGTGAGTATGTACATGCCGATTTTTGAACTGGCCGGAGGCCTGCAATGAGCCGTATCAGCCTTGGTGATATCCAGGCTGCGCGCCAGACCATGCGCACCAGCGGCGAACCGTTCTGGGATGCCCTGCGCCAGCGCGTGCCATTGCAGAACGGCGAACTGCTGCGGGCCGTGGGCGAAGCGCTGAAAATGCCGACGCTGGCGATGCGCGAGATGCAGCAACTGACCCCGGCTTTCGACCTGATCGCCTACGCCGATGCGCTGCAGCGCCAGTGTATTGCCTTCCGCGATGCGCAAGGCGAATTGCTGCCGGTAATCGGCACCCCGTTTGATGCGGCATCAATCCAGTGGGCAGAAACCCGCCTGCCGGCAGCCGGTATCTGGCATCTGGCCGAGCCGGCGGATATCGTTGCCTATCTCTCCAGTTATGAAGAAACCCAGCGCGCCATTGATGGCGTGCTGAATCAGGGCAGCGAAGGCACCGGCCAGAGCGCCAACGTTGAAATCATTTCGCTCGCCAGCATTGCCGAAGACAGCAGTCAGACAGTCAAGGCGGTCAACTCCACACTCTACGACGCGCTCAAGTCGCTGGCTTCCGACATCCACCTGGAAACCACACCCGGCGGGCTGACGGTGAAATACCGCATCGACGGCGTGTTGTGCCACGTTGGCCAGATTGGCGGGCTGGACATGGCGGAGCAGGTGATTTCGCGCCTGAAGGTGATGTCGGAACTGGACATTGCCGAACGCCGTGTGCCGCAGGACGGGCGTTTCAAGATTTCCGTGAACAACCGCGAAATCGACTTCCGCGTCTCGATCATGCCCAGCCTGTTTGGCGAAGATGCGGTGCTGCGGGTGCTGGACAAACAATCGCTGGCCGACCAGATGAAAAGCCTGCGGCTGGAAACGCTCGGCTTTGATGCACCCACCGTGGAAATGATGCGCAAGCTGGCGCAGGAACCTTACGGCATGTTGCTGGTAACCGGCCCGACCGGCTCGGGTAAATCCACCACGCTCTATGCCGCCATTTCCGAAGTCAACAACGGCCAGGACAAGATCATCACCATTGAAGACCCGGTGGAATACATGCTGCCGGGGGTGCTGCAGATTCCGGTCAACGAGAAAATAGGCCTGACTTTTGCGCGCGGCCTGCGTTCGATCCTGCGTCACGATCCGGACAAGATTCTGGTGGGCGAGATCCGTGATGCCGAAACCGCACAGATTGCGGTGCAGGCGGCGCTCACCGGCCACCTTGTCTATACGACAGTGCACGCCAACAGCGTGTTCGACGTGATCGGCCGCTTCGCCCACATGGGTGTCGACACCTACAGCTTCGTCTCCGCACTCAACGGCATTCTGGCGCAACGACTGGTGCGCAAGATCTGCGAACACTGTGCCGAGCCGTATCAGCCAGATCACCAGCTAATGCTCGATTCCGGCCTCGATCCGGATAAAGTCAGCGACTTCACCTTCCGCCTCGGCCGTGGCTGTGGCCATTGCCGTGGCACCGGCTACAAGGGCCGCAAGGCGCTGGCGGAAATCCTCAAACTCAACGACACGCTGCGCGAGCTGATCATCAGCCGCGCCCCGGTCAGCCAGCTGAAAGAAGCGGCGCGCAAGGCCGGCATGCGTTCGCTGCGCGACATTGCCATCAGCACCGTGCGTAGCGGTCAAACCACATTGCAGGAGATCAACCGTGTTACGTTTGTCTCCTGACGTGATCGCCGTTGGCCTCTCGCCCGCCGGGCTGGTGATGAGCCGCATCAACCGCCTGACGCGCCGTGAAAAGCGCCATCAGGCACTGCAGTTTCCCTGCAGCCTGACGCTGGCAGAGGCACTGGAACAGCTCGGGCAGCAGCTGGCGCAAGCAGAATGGCAAGCTGCCGCCGGCCTGCGGCTGGTGTTGTCCAACCACTGGCTGCGTTTTGCCGTGGTGCCCTGGAGCGAGCAGCTGGCCAGCCCGGCAGAGCGGCAGGCGCTGGCGCAAGGCCTGATCGAAGAGCTGTATGCAGAAAAAGCCAGCCGCTTTGTGATTCGCATCAGCGAATGCGGCTACGGCCGGCCGGGGCTCGCCGCAGCGCTGCCACAGGCAGAACTGCAACAACTGCAGGCACTGGCACAGCAACATGGTCTGGCGCTGCAATCGCTGCGCCCGCTGCTGATGGAAGCGTTTGCCCAGCAGCCACACAATTTGCGCGGCAATGACGGCGCGCTTGCCTGCCTCGAACCCGGTAAGCTCACCTTGCTGCTGCAGCAGAATGGCTGCTGGCAACAGGTGCTCAGCCGCAGCCTGGCCTTGCAGCAGCCCGGCGCATTGGCACCATTGCTGACACAAATGTTTGCCCAGCTCGAACAACTCCCGGCGCAAGTGCTGCTCGCCTGCCATGGCGTGGACAGCCGCCTGGATTCGGTTGCCGGTGTGCCGGTGCAGATGCTGGCGCCCGCCCCCAACTGGCCTGCGCCAGTGCTGCAAATGGCAGGAAGCTGACATGGCCCATCTCGATCTCGATTTTGTCCGCACATCGGCCCGCTGGCCGTGGCTGGGCGCCTGTCTGGCGCTGCTGGCGCTGTTGGCACTGGGCTGGGTCTGGCAACACGGCAACACGCTGGGGCAGCAAATCCGCCAGCTCGATACGCAGCTTGAGCACTCCCGGCAACAAGTGCGCGAACGCAACAAGCCGGTGGCGGCGGAAGATCCGCAACAACTGGCCGCCGCCTTTGCCCTGCGCCGCCAGTGGCGCACCGACTGGAATGTATTGTTCGAGGCGCTGGAGCAGGCACAGTTCAAGGGCATTGCGCTGCAGCAAATCGCGCCGGATGCGGCCAAGAGCCAGCTGAAACTGGCCGGCGAAGCCTTGTCTGAAGCCGATCTGCACGACTATCTGCGACGCCTGCAACAAACCGGCCGCCTGCGCGAGGCGGTGTTGAGCCAGAGCGGCATTGACGAAACACAGCCACACAAGCCGATCCAGTTCCAGATTCAGGCCGAATGGGTGCAGCCATGAGTCAACTGATCTGGATTCTGCAACACTGGCGTAGTTATCTCGGCGTAGTCGGCCTGGCGGGCTTTAGCTGCCTGTGTCTGGCACTGGTGCTGCTGCTGATGTGGCTGCAACCGCTGCGCCATCAGCAACACACATTGGCCCAGGATCTGGCCGCGCTGCAGCGGCCAGACGTGCAAAATCAGCAAAGTGAACGCCAAAGCCTGCGGCTGGCCGATTTCTACCGGCAGTTTCCGCACCTCAACAGCGCGCCCGACTGGCTGGATCAGATCGACCAGAAGCTGCGCGCGCACAAACTGGTGCTGAAACAGGCCGATTACAAACTGGTGCGCGAACGCAACAGCCCGCTGCTGCGTTATCAGCTCAATCTGCCGGTGAGCGGCGATTATCTGGAAATCCGCGCCTGCCTGCAGGAACTGCAGCAGAGCATGCCGTTCCTGATCATTGAAGACGTGACATTGGAGCGCGACAGCACCACACAAACCGTGGTGCAGGCCAAGCTGCGCCTGAGCCTGATGTTTGGAGGCAGCTGATGCAGAGCAAGCGTATCCTGCTGCCGGCACTGGCCATCACTGTCGCTTTGTCCTTGTGGGTAAGCCTGCGCCCGGCGCCCGAAGATGATGTGGAACTGGCACGGCCAAAACGGGCAGCCAGCACACCGGCCCAGCCGCCAGCCGAAAACCGCAAACCGGCCGGCAACACGGCAGCCAGCAACGCGCCACCGCCAGACAACAGCAATATGCCGCAGGAATGGCAACTACGGCATGAAGGTGCCAATGCCGCGCAGGTGAACCTGTTTGCCAGCAACACGCCGGCCGCGCCGGTGCTGGTGGATGGAGTGGAAGCCGGCAAGCCGGCAAAACCGGCCAAGGCGCCCCCGCCCCCGCCACCGATGGCACCACCGCTGCCGCTGCAGTATCTGGGGCGCATGCTCGACGGCAGTGTGGCGCAACTGTTTGTCAGCCATAACGGCGACAACCTCGCCTTAAAACCGGGCGACACCGTGGCCGGCAGTTACCGGCTTGACAGCATCCAGACCAACCGCGCGGTATTCACCTACATGCCGCTGAACCAGACGCAAACCATGATTTTCGGGGAACAGCCTTGAAGCACACAAAACTGACAATATGCTGGGTGTTGATCGCCAGCCTGCTCGGGGGCTGCGCCAACGACCTCAAATATCGCGATGCCAAACGCCTGCAGGCCGAAAACAAGCCGGAAGAAGCGATGCAGGTACTGGAATCGCTGACCTTCGAATACCCACAGCACAGCGAATACAAATCGGCGCTGGCCACGCTGCAGGAGCGCCAGTCGAACCGCCTGCTGGCCGAGGCCGACAACTACCGCATCACCGAAGATTTTGCCAACGCCGCCATCACCTATAACAAGGTGCTGAAGTTCCAGCCGGGCTCGCCACGCGCCCGTGCCGGCCTGGAAAACATCGAGCGCGACCGCCGCCATGCCAGGCTGCTGGCCGAAGCCGACACGGCCATGCGCAAAAAGGATTACGACGCAGCGCTCGACGAACTGAACCAGATACTCGACGAAAACCCGGCACACGCCAAGGCCAAAAGCCTGAAGCGACAGATCGACAACACCCGCAACCGCGAAGCCATCGCCAGCAGCCCGCTGAAAGCCGCACTGAAAAAGCCGATCACGCTGGAGTTCCGCAATGCACCGATCCAGTCGATTTTCGAGGTGATTTCGCGCAGCGCCGGGGTCAGCTTCATTTTTGACCGCGACTTGCGCAGCGACCTGAAAGCCACGTTGTTTGCCCGCAACACATCGGTGGAAGATGCCATCAATGTGCTGCTGGCCACCAATCAGCTGGAAAAGAAAATCCTCAACGACTCCACCCTGCTGATCTACCCGAACCAGCCGGCAAAGCAGAAGGAATACCAGGATCTGGTGGTGAAGAGTTTCTACCTCGGCAACGCCGACCCGAAACAGACACTCAACCTGATCAAGACCGTGGCCAAAACCCGCGATGTGTATATCGACGAACGCCTCAATATGCTGGTGATGCGCGATACGCCGGAAGCCATCCGGGTTGCCGAAAAACTCATCGCTGCGCAGGATCTGGCCGAGCCGGAAGTGGTGCTGGAAGTGGAAGTGCTGGAAGTGTCCACCGCCTTCCTGATGAACCTCGGCCCGCAGTTTACTGACAAAGTCAGCGTCAGCGTCAACCCCACCAGCAATGCCGACGGCAGCACCAGCAGCGGCAAGCTGACCTGGGATCAGGTAAAGAACTTCAACAGCGGTATGGTCAGCGTCAATGTCGGCGATCCGGCAGCGGTGTTCCACATGAAAAACACCACCGGCGACACCAATGTGCTGGCCAATCCGCGCATTCGGGTAAAAAGCCGCGAAAAAGCCAAGGTGCATGTGGGCGACAAGGTGCCGGTGATCACCACCACCACCAACGGCACCAGCGGTGCCATTTCCGAGAACATCAGCTACCTCGATGTGGGCGTGATGCTGGAAGTGGAACCGCAGGTGTATCTCGACAGCGATGTCGGCATCAAGGTGGGGCTGGAAGTCAGCAACATCGTCAAGGAAATCACCTCGAAAAACGGCCTGGTGGCCTATCAGGTGGGTTCGCGCAAGGCCAACACCGTGCTGCGCCTCAAAGACGGCGAAACCCAGGTGCTGGCCGGCCTGATCAGCAAGGTCGAGCGCGAAAATGCCGACCGCCTGCCCGGCCTCGGCAATATCCCCGGCCTGGGGCGCCTGTTCTCACGCGTCAGCAACGACAACTCCAAATCCGAGATCGTTTTGCTGATCACGCCGCGCATTGTGCGCACGCTGGCACTGCCGGCGGCGGCCGACAGCGAATTCATGTCCGGCACCGAAGCCGATATCAGCACCCGGCCGCTGCGCCTCAAACCGGCGGCGGCGGTGGATGTGCGTGGTGCCGATGCCGGCAGTGGCACAGTGGCATCCGGCATGCAGGCTGGCAGTACCGGCCAGTACATGAGCCCGCAACTGCTGCCACCGGAAAGCCCGCAACCGTTTAACCCGCCGCAAGCCGCTGCCGGCGCCACAGCGCTCAAGGTATCGCTCAGTTCGCCGCAGCGGGCGCGGGTTGGCAGCGAATTCAGCGTCAGCGTAATCGCTGAAGTCGATACCCCGGCATCTGCCGTGACAACCGACGTGATCTATAACCCGGCTTATCTGGAAATGACCAGCGCACGCGCGGGTGACCTGAGCCGCAACGCACAGTTCGACAGCAAGAATGCCCCCGGCCGGGTGATGCTGAGTGTGCAGAAACAGGATGGCCTGCGTGGCCGCGGCCCGCTGGCCACGCTCACCTTCCGCGTCAAGGAAAAAACCAATCTGCCGCTGTGGCTGGGCATCGGCCAGGTACAGGCCAGCTCGCTGCAAGGCACCGAAATGCCGGTATCAGCGGCCGAGCCGCGCAGTCTGGAAGTGGAATGACAGCGCCCCGGCCACGCGGCTTCACCCTGATCGAAATTCTGGTCACACTGGCGATTCTCGGCATTCTCGCCAGCATTGCCGTGCCACTGGTGCAGATCAACGCGCAACGCGCCAAAGAGGTAGAGCTGCGCGCCGCACTGCGCGAGATTCGCGGCGGTATCGATGCCTACAAACAGGCCGTGGACGATGGCCGGGTGCCCAAAGCCGCCGACGAAAGCGGGTATCCGAAAAAGCTGGAAGACCTGAGCAAGGGCGTGGAAGACCAGAAATCGCCGAGCAAGCAGAAAATCTACTTCCTGCGCCGCATCCCGCGTGATCCGATGGCACCCTCCGGCGGCAGCGATAGCGACAGCTGGGGCCAGCGCAGCTATAAAAGCCCGCCAGACGATCCCAAAAGCGGCGACGATGTCTACGACGTGTATTCACGCTCGGCGGCCAAAGGCCTCAACGGCGTACCCTACCGGGAATGGTAAGCATGCCAGATCCACGCAAAGCCGGTTTCACCCTGATTGAACTGCTGGTGGTGATGGCCATCATCGCCACCCTGCTCACCATTGTTGCCCCCCGCTACATGGGCAGTATCGACCGCAGCAAGGAAACCGCACTCAAGGAAAACCTCAACACCCTGCGCCAGAGCATCGACAAATATTACGGCGACAACGGCCAGTATCCGGCCACGCTGGATGCGCTGGTCGAAAAACGCTACATCCGCCAGGTGCCGCTCGACCCGATCACCGAGCGTAACGACAGCTGGGTGACAAGCCCCCCGCCCGACAAGGATCAGACCGGTGTTTATGATGTACACAGCGGCGCCGCCGGCAAAGCCAGCGATGGACGGCCTTATGCGGAATGGTAAACACAAACAGCAGGGTGTCGCCTACCTCGGCCTGATGTTTGTGGTGCTGTTCATGGGCATGATGGTTGGCACCTATATCGAAAGCTGGAGCACCACCGCCCAGCGCGAACGCGAAACCGCCCTGCTCTGGACCGGCAACGAATACCGCAAGGCGATCCGCAACTATTACGAACTCAGCCCCGGCGGCAACAAGCAATACCCGAAATCACTCGACGACCTGCTCGAAGACAAGCGTTTTGTCACCGTGCAGCGCCACCTGCGCCAGCGTTATCGCGATCCGCTAGGCAGCAAGGACGACTGGACGCTGATTACCGACGCCAACGGCCAGATCACCGGCGTCGCCAGCAGCTCGCCACGCAAACCACTGAAAATCGCCAACTTCAGCCCGGAAAACCAGGATTTCAAAGGCCGGCAACATTACAGCGACTGGAAATTTGTCTACACCCCAAGCGCCACCCAGACAGGCACACCCGGCACCCCGCCGGGCATCAATCCGGGCCAGCCACCCGGCCCTGCCCCGCAGCCGGGCAAATAGCCTGCACAAATCGGCAGCCGGTGGCATAATGACTGCGGCATGAAAAATGCGCAGCAAAACACAATACAAAACAGAATACGAGGGAGCAACAATGAAAGACGGTTACTGGCTGGTAGGGTTTCAATACGAAGTCACCGGCACGCTCTACAGCCTGGGGCGGATTCCGCAGTGCAAGGTGGCAATGCTCAAGCATCTGAAACCGGGTTCCAGAGTGCTGATTGCCGGCGTCGGCCATGGCACCGAGGCAATCGAGGCAAGCAAGCTGGGCATGCACGTCACGGCAGTGGATCTGTCGAAAACCATGCTCGATCACCTGCAGAAACGCATCGACAAATACCAGCCGCCAACACCGATCCGCGTGGTGCATGACGACATTTTCAACATCAAGGATGTCGAGCAATACGATATGGTGATCGGCAACTTCTTCCTCAACGTGTTTGGCGAAAACATGGTGCAGAAGGTGGCCAACCATCTGGCGACGCTGGCCAAGCCGGGTGGCTATTTCGTTGTCGGCGATTTCATGTTGCCGGAAAAAGGCTGGCGCGGCTGGCTGCAGCGCCTCAACTGGTATGTCGCCATCGGCATCTACAGCGCCACCACCGAAGCGGAGCTGCACCCGGTGTGGAACTACGCCGGGCTGGTGGAAGGCAGCGGTTGCAAAGTACAGGAAATCCAGTATTTCCGCATCCTCGGCCTCAAGCTTTACTGGTCGATTCTCGGCAAGAAACCCGGTGGTTAAACCCACGCATTGATACGCGGCATGCCTGCAAGCCAATCCCCATGCGCCCTGCAGCCATGCCTGCAAGCCAATACCGGCGCGGCTTGCAGGCCGGCATGGAAGAACTGGACACGATGGCTGTTTCTCGCGCTGCTGTGCGCGCCAATCTTTGCCGCCGAGCTACCGGATGAAACCGGCAAAAAGGCGGAAATCCAGCTCACCCTGCTCAACGGCGACCGCTTTGATCTGCAACAGCAGCGTGGCCATCCGGTGCTGGTGATGATCTGGGCCAGCTGGTGCCCGATCTGCCTCGGCGAACTGCCGCAACTGCAACAGTATTATCAGCGCCAGCAAGCCAACGGGCTGCGCCTGATCGGCCTGAGCCTCGACGACAATGACACGGTGATCCGCGAGGCAGCGCAAAAGGCCGGCATCAGCTTTCCGATTGCGCGACGCAATGCCCCCGGCAACTACGACAATCTCGACAAAACCCAGGTGACGCCGCTGTTTTACCTGATAGGCAGCGATGGCAAGGTGCGCTGGCGGCGCATTGGTGCGGTCAGCAACAGGCTACCCTGACCACTGGCCGCCAAGCCGCTCCGGGGTTGGGCTGCAGCCATGCCTGCAAGCCAATACCGGTGCGGCCTGCAGGCCTGTGCCTGATCAATGACAACGACTACCCGGCTCCATCGGCGTGAACAAACCACCACTATCGCCCGAGCCGGGCTTGATGCAGATTTCCAGAACCATCGAATCGGTGGCGCGCAGCATGGCGGGCGGGAAGGGTGAAAACGGCGCGGCAGATTCGAACAGCTTGTTGACGTAGGCGATTTCGGCCTGCTGGTCGGCAGCCCACAACACCCGGAAACTTTTCACCGTGCCATCGGCGTTGAGCACAATGCGCACCGCGGCGGCATTGCGGCCGGCCTCCTTGTGGCTGCGTTTGACGAAGCGGGCAGTCTGGTTGAGCTTGCGATACAGCGCGTCAAAATACATTTCCAGCGTAAACGGCTCGACTTGCGACAGGCGCGCATTCTGCTGCGCCAGTTCGCGTTTTTCCTGCGGGCTGACGGTTTCGGCCGGTGGCAGGCTGCGCGCCGCAGCCAGTGCAGACTGGGCCAGTTGCTGGGCGGTTTGCGGCCGTGCCGGGGCAGGATTGAGGAAATCGTCGATTTCTTCTTTTTCGGCGCGGGTCCAGCTACGTTTTTCTTCCACTGGCGGTGGCACGGCCAGCGGCAATTTGACACTGCTTTCGCCTTTTGCAAGCAAGGGCACAAGCGGCCGGGGCGGTTTGACGGGGCTGGGCGGACGGGGCGTTTTCGGCTTTGGCAAATCACGCTTGCGGCTGTTGAGCCGGCTGGGCGGCGGCAGCGCTTGCGGCTTGGCCACGGTCACGGTCAACGGCCCGCCGGGCTTGGGCTGCGCCACCGTTTGCGGCATGGACACATGCAGCAGCAAAACGCCCAGATGCAGCAGCAGCGCGGTGGTCAAGGCAACGCCGAAGCGTTTTTCCTCCGGGCTGATGATGATCTGCATGTAAAACCTGAATGTCGGTGAGTTGATTGCGAACCCGGCAGTTTACACGATCCCGCTACCAGACAGCCGCCAACACGCGGTGTTATCCGGGCGGGCTGCTAAGATGAAACCATGGCTACATCTATCGACAGGAGATTCCATGGCAAGCCACGCTACACTGCACATCCAGTTTCCCGCTGATCCACAACTCAAAGCCAGCGTCACCTCGCTGTTCAAGACACTCGAACGCGATTTCAGCGAAATCCATCTGCGTGAACATGCGGCAGAGCTGGGTGCGGAGGCGCTAGCAGAGGTTGAACGCCTGCTGGGCGTGTTTCCGCTGGAGTATTTCAGGGTGGACGATTACGTCAAACAGAACGGCGAACTGCGCGTGACATTCAATATCCCGCACAAGCCGAATGATTTTCTGCCCGCATGGGCTGCCCTGCTGAAACGGGCCGGCGTAGATGCCCGAGGCGGCGGCATGGATATCGATCCGGATTAAACATGGATGACGGTGAGCAGCGCCTGCCCAAGCTGACGCTTGAGGCTCAGGAACATCGCCTGAGCGCGACATTTACGCCTGGCGCGGGCGTGGTGCCGCCAACGCAGGAGCAAGTGCAGCAACTGCTGCAACAGCAGGGCTATGGTAACTGGCATGTCGAGCAAAAGGCACTGCAGGCGTTTATCAACAGTTGCCGCCAGGCCACACACGCCATCAGCGCTGATATCGGCGAACAGCGCGATGCCGAGTTCATTTTCAATATTTCATCCGACAAGCTCAGCCTGTATCTGACCTTGCTGCCGGCCGAAGGTGGCGAGCCGATTGGCGACAAGGTGGAACAGGCGCTGATGCAGCAAGGCATTCTGCACGGCATTCTGCGCGACGAGCTGGATGCCGCGCTCGCCAAGGGCCAGTGCGAAAACGTGCTGATTGCCCAGGGCGACCCGGTTCAGCCGTCGCGCGAAGCCAGTTTCGTCAGCCTGCTCGACAATATCCGCAATCGCAAACGCCACTCCGATGCCGACAAGGTGGTGGATTTCCGCGATCTGGGCAATCTGCTGATCGTGCAGCCGGGCGATGCGCTGATGCGGCGGATTCCGGCACAGCCCGGCAAAAACGGCATTGATATCTTTGGCCAGAGCATTCTCGCCGAAGCGGTGCAGGACACGCCCTTCCCCGCCAGTATCAAAGGCGCGCAGCCCGCCGACGACGACCCCGATCTGCTGCTGGCAAGCAGCCCCGGCCAGCCGGTGCAGCACGATAATTGCGTGGTGGTGAATCCGGTGATCGAAGTCGCCAATGTCGATCTCGACAGCGGCAACATCACTTTTGAAGGCACGGTGCGGGTGCTGGGCGATGTGAAAGCCGGCATGCACCTGATTGTGACCGGTGACGTGCTGGTGGAAGGCACGGTGGAATCCGCCGAAGTGGTGGCCGGTGGTGATGTGTCGGTGAGAGGCGGCGTGATTGGCCATGCGGAAGTTGTCGCCGGCTCGCTGGAGCGCCCGGATGCTGCCAGTCGTATCCGCTGCGGTGGCTCGCTGCAGGCGCTGTTTCTGGAAAACACCCATGTCGAGGCGAGCAAATCGATTCTGGTGGAAAACAGCGTGCGCCAGTGTGACCTGACCGCAGGCCACACCATCCAGGTCGGCAAGGCAGGCAACAAGCTGGGGCACATCATCGGCGGCCGCTGCCGCGCCACTCACACCATTCACGCCGGCAGCATCGGCACCAGCGCGGGCACGGCCACCAGAATCCTGGTTGGATTTGACCCTTATCTGCACAGCGCACTGCTGGCGAAAGAGAAAACCATCAAGGCGAAACAGGCTGAATTACATCAGCTGGAGCAACTGCTGACCTTTCTGGCGCAAAACCCGCATAAGGATAAGGGTGGCATCGGTTCCAAGGCCGAACACACACGTGAAAAGCTGCTGCAGGACCTGGCCGATACGCAACAGGCACAGCAAAACCTGGCGGAACGCCTGAATCTGGCCAGCCACGCGCGGGTGATCAGAGAATTAGCCATCTACAGCGGCGCAGAGATCCATATCGGCAACACCGTGTGTCATGTGCGAGAAGATGCCGGCGCGATGACACTGATGCTGGCCGACGACAAGATCGTGCTGGAATAATCCGGCAGCGACACAAACCGGCACAACGCAGCACGCTGCGGCAATTGAAATAGCGCTGCAGACGCAGTAATCTCGGCGCTTCCCTTTGCCTGCAGCCCTTTCCCCATGAGCACTCCCAGCAAACCCCTAGCCGGCGTCAAGGTCATCGAACTCGGCACCCTCATCGCCGGCCCGTTCGCCGCACGTATCCTGGCCGAATTCGGCGCCGAGGTGATCAAGATCGAATCACCCGACGGCGGTGACCCGTTGCGCAAATGGCGCAAGCTGTATGAAGGCACCAGCCTGTGGTGGCTGGTGCAGGCGCGCAACAAACAATCGCTGACACTGAATCTGAAACATGAGGCGGGTAAACAGATTCTGCGCGAGCTGGCGGCGGAAGCCGATATCGTCATCGAAAACTTTCGCCCCGGCGTGATGGAAAAACTCGGCCTCGGCTGGGAGCAGCTATCGGCACTCAACCCCGGATTGGTGATGCTGCGCCTCTCCGGCTTTGGCCAGACCGGCCCCTACAAGGATCAACCGGGCTTTGGCGCGGTCGGTGAATCGATGGGTGGCTTGCGTTATGTCACCGGTTTTGCCGACAGGCCCCCGGTGCGCACCGGCATTTCCATTGGCGATTCGATTGCCGCCCTGTGGGGCGTGATCGGCGCGCAGATGGCCTTGCGTCATCGCGAGGTCAACGGCGGCAAGGGTCAGGTAGTCGATGTCGCCTTGTACGAAGCGGTGTTTGCGATGATGGAAAGCCTGGTGCCGGAATTCGACGTGTTCGGCTTCGTGCGCGAACGCACCGGCAACATCATGCCCGGCATCACACCATCCAGCATCCACAGCAGCAGCGATGGCAAACATATCCAGATCGGCGCCAATGGCGATGCGATTTTCAAGCGTTTCATGGCCGCGATTGGCCGCAGCGACCTGGCCAACGATGCCAGCCTTGCCGACAACGCCGGTCGCGATGCGCGGCGTAATGAAATCTACGCATTGATCGACCAATGGGTAAGCCAGCACACTGAAGCAGAAGTGCTGGCGACGCTGGAACAGGCAGAAGTACCGGCATCGCGCATTTACTCGATTGAAGACATGTTCCGCGATCCGCAGTTTCTGGCGCGTGGCATGCTGCAGCAAGCCAGGCTGCCGGACGGCAAACCGTTCCATATTCCCGGCATTGTGCCGAAACTGACCGAAACGCCGGGTAGTACCGAATGGCTGGGGCCGGCGCTGGGCGAGCATAATGCGGCAATCCTGCAACAGCTGGGCTACAGCGCGGCGCAAATTGATGCGCTGCGGTCAGCCGGCACAATCTGAACCTGAGGACACGATGATGCGACCGATTGCCATTTTCCGCTTTGCCAACATCGAAGGTGCCGGCTATCTCGGTGAATTTCTCGAAGGCCACAATCTGCCATGGCAACTGATCGCCATCGACCAGGGCGAAACGGTGCCGACCGACCCGCAGGCCTATTCCGGACTGGTATTCATGGGTGGGCCGATGAGCGTCAACGACGATTTGCCGTGGTTGCCACCGCTGTTCGCGCTGATTCGCAAGGCGCATGCGGCCGATATTCCGCTGCTGGGCCACTGCCTGGGCGGACAATTGATTGCCAAAGCACTGGGCGGGGTGGTGTCGCGCAACCCGGCGAAGGAAATCGGCTGGCTGCCGCTGGAAATTAGCAACGTCCCCGAGGCGCAACACTGGTTTGGCGAAATCAAGCACTTTCTCGGTTTTCACTGGCATGGCGAAACCTTCTCATTGCCGCCGGGCGCGGTGCGGCTGGCCAGCAGCGCCGACTGTGCCAATCAGGCCTATGCGCTGGGCAAACATCTGGGCATGCAGTGCCATGTGGAAATGACCGCAGACATGATTCTGGACTGGTGCGAAAGCGGTGCTGGCGAAATTGCCGCCAACCCGATTCCAACGGTGCAACAGCCGCAACAGATGCAGATCGACATGCAGCAAAGGCTCGAAGCACTACACGCCGTGGCCGGGCGGCTTTATACTCAGTGGCTTAAAGGGCTGGCACACTGACGCCCGGCTTCACATCAACACCCGCATTAAGGAAAAACAGATGACATTCCAGACTCCCGACCTGTGCGACGAAAACGAAGGCAAGGTTAAGGTAGCCACCCCGATGTTCCAGGCTTATGGCGGCAAAGCCCGCTTCCATGGCCAGATTCAGACCGTTAAAGTATTCGAGGACAACGTTTTTGTACGCGATATGTTGTCCGAGCCGGGCACGGGCAAAGTGCTGGTGGTCGATGGCGGCGGCAGCCTGCGTTGTGCGCTGGTGGGCGATCTGATCGCAGCCATGGCTCAGAAAAACGGCTGGGAAGGCATCATTGTTTACGGCTGCATCCGCGATTCGGGCGTGATCAACGGCATCGACATCGGCGTGCGTGCACTGAACACCAACCCGCTGAAGAGCATCAAGCAGGGCGCGGGCTACAAGAACGTGGCCGTGACATTTGCCGGTGTTACCTTTGAGCCGGGTCAATTCGTCTACGTTGACGAAGATGGCATAATCGTTTCTGAAACAGCCCTGCTGTAATTCAGTACGCCACCACGCAGGGCGCCAGACAGGGAGACTGACATGAGCAAGCTGATTGATCGCTTCG
This sequence comes from Pseudomonadota bacterium, assembly GCA_030917985.1. Classification (GTDB taxonomy): domain Bacteria; phylum Pseudomonadota; class Gammaproteobacteria; order Burkholderiales; family SCOH01; genus CALMFQ01. The sequence continues at coordinate 24,765 of JAUPTR010000156.1, forward strand.
GCAGACATATCGACTATCTGCGCCTGTCACTCACCGACCGCTGCGACCTGCGCTGCAGCTATTGCATGCCGAAAGGCTTCCGCGATTTTGAAGAGCCGGAACACTGGCTGACTTTCGATGAACTGGAACGCCTGATCGGCATTTTTGCCCGCATTGGCGTGGGTCGCGTGCGCATCACCGGCGGCGAACCGCTGTTGCGGCGCAACCTGCCCGAGCTTGCCGGGCGTTTGTCCGCCCTGCCCGGCCTGCGCGATCTCTCGCTTTCAACCAATGCCACCCAGCTGGATCGTCATGCCGACGCGCTGAAACAGGCGGGTATCAGCCGCATCAATGTCAGCCTCGATTCGCTGAAAGCCGAACGTTTTGCCAAGATCTGCGGCCGCGACAGCTATTCAAAAGTGATGTCTGGCCTGCTTGCAGCCAAAAGTGCAGGCTTCGCGCCTATCAAGATCAATATGGTGGCGATGAAAGGCGAAAACGACGACGAAATCGACAATATGGTCGAGTTTTGTCACGAACATGGCTTTATTCTGCGCCTGATCGAAGCCATGCCGATGGGTGACACCGGCCGCAACACCCAGTATCTGGATCTGCAACCGATTGCCGACCGCCTGAAACACAAATACGGCCTGATCGAACACAGCACGCCACTGGGTGCGGGGCCGGCGCGTTATCTGGGTTCGGCTGACGGCCAGTTCAATGTCGGTTTCATCACGCCGATTTCGCAGCACTTCTGCGCCACCTGCAACCGCGTGCGGTTGTCGGTGGATGGCACTTTGTACATGTGTCTGGGTCAGGAAGAACGCTACGAATTCCGCCCGCTGCTGCGCGGAGGTGCCAGAGATGCCGAAATCGAAGCCGCGATCCGCGACGCAATTGAACTGAAACCGGAACGCCATGAATTCCGCGAGCAGCCGCTAAAGCTGGTGCGGTTCATGTCGATGACCGGCGGTTAAAACACGCCTATCTCCGTGGGTCGGACTTCAGTCCGACTCAGCGTCAATCGCCATCGACGACGTTGAGCAGACGTCCGGGCAGCCAATCACACCGCCACCATCAAACCCGCCGCCATCGTCCGGTTGCGGCCACTTTCTTTCGCCCGATACAAGGCGTCGTCAGCGCGCTGAAACATCCGGTCCGGATCTTCGTGGCGAATATATTCCGCCACGCCCAGCGACACGGTCACCCGCAGTTCGGTATCTACCGCGTAATAACGGCTGCGTTCAACCGCCAGGCGGATGCGCTCGGCGGTGATACGAGCTCCTGCCAACGGCGTTTGCGGCAGCAGGATGGCAAATTCTTCGCCACCATAACGGCACAATACATCGGTCTGGCGCAATTCGGCCTGGGCAATTTCCGCCACCCGTTTCAACACCAGATCGCCCGCCAGATGGCCGTAGTCGTCATTCACATTTCTGAAGAAATCGATATCCAGCATACACAGCGACATCGCGCCGCCATGGCGGTCGGTGCGCATACTCTCCAGCCGTAATACGTCGCGCAGATGGCGGCGATTGAATACGCCAGTGAGTTCATCGCGGATTGCCATATCGCGTATTGTCTGCAGCGCCACCTCCAGCTCCTGGTTACGCGCCTCCAGCTCGCTATTCTTGGTATTGAGCTTGCGCCGCAACTTGCCAATATAGCCGCCGAGAATACTGATCTGCAGCAGCGTCACGGCAAACGCCACCCCCATCAGCATTTCCACCCGCAACTCCACCTGCGTCGGCTGGTAAACCGCCAGCAAGGCAATCATCGCCGCGTAGCCAGACAGCGCCAGCAAAGTCATCGCCATGAACTGCCGGGTACGAAACTGGAACAAGCCATAGAGATACGCCGACACCGCCAGCAATAAAAATGCCCCGCGCGCCGGCCCGGCATGAAACATCACGTAAAACACCGGCAAGATCGACGCCAGCAACTGCGCAAACGTCAGACTTGGATCGGCAAAACGCAAATTGAAACCGGAACGGATTGCGATATAAAACGCCAGATTGATCGGAATCATCAAGGCGAGATACGCCACCACCACCGGCCAGGCAAAAAACCCCAGATGCCAGCACGACAAGGTCAACAGCAACGTAAAGCCATACGAGCCAAAGGCCAGGTACAAGCGTCGCAGGCGCAGCGCCTGCTGTGTGGCTAATTTGGTGTGAGGGGCGGATTCGATATTCAACGGGGTTCTCCGACGTATGCTTGAGTTATCGACCAATACCCTGGGAAATGCAGGTTGAGTTGCGACAACAGGCCATTGCGCTGCAAGCCGCACCCACATTGCCTCACAGTCTGGTCTGCAGGCCAATACCAGAGCGGCGTGCAGCCTTGCTGCTCAATCCGCAGAACAGGCACACGTCGCACTCCCGCCAACAAAACCATGATCAATTTGGCCGCCCCCTGCCCTTGCGGTAAACTTGCGCCATCTTTTTGCTTCGGCGTGGCCCATGTCGCACAACCACAAAACCATCCTGCTCGGCATCACCGGCGGCGTTGCCGCCTATAAATCGGCGGAACTGACGCGCCTGCTGGTGAAAGCCGGTTACACGGTGCAGGTGGTAATGACCGATGCCGCCAGCGAGTTTGTCGGCCCGGCAACGTTTCAGGCCTTGTCGGGGCAGCCGGTGTTTACCAACCAATGGGATAAACGCATCGCAAACGGCATGCCGCATATTGATCTGTCACGCGATGCCGATGCAATCCTGATCGCCCCGGCCAGCGCTGATTTTCTGCGCAAACTGTCACACGGAGCGGCGGATGATCTGCTGTCGACGCTGTGTTCGGCACGCGATTGCCCCTTACTGGTGGCGCCGGCGATGAACCTGCAGATGTGGGAGAACCCGGCCAACCAGCGCAACGTGGCGCTACTGCGCCAGGATGGCATCGCCATCCTCGGCCCCGGCTGTGGCGAGCAGGCCTGCGGCGAAGTTGGCGACGGCCGCATGCTGGAGCCGGAGCAGTTGTTTGAATTGGTGGAGAATTTCTTCCAGCCCAAGCCGCTGCACGGCAAACAGGTGGTGATTACCGCCGGCCCGACCTTCGAGCCGATTGATGCGGTGCGTGGCATTACCAATTCCAGCTCGGGCAAGATGGGTTATGCGATTGCCCGCGCCGCGATTGAAGCCGGTGCCAAGGTGACGCTGGTGAGCGGGCCAACGGCCTTGGCCGCGCCGATGGGCGTAAACCGCATCAACGTACAAAGCGCGCAGGACATGCTGCAGGCGGTGCTGCAGCAAATCGGTACAGCGGATATTTTCATCGGCGTGGCGGCGGTGGCCGATTACGCGGTGAAAAACCGTAGCGAACACAAGATCAAGAAAAGCGACGCCGACCTGACTATCGAACTGACGCCGAATCCGGATATCCTCGCCACCGTTGCCAGCCTGCCGGCGGCGCCATTCTGTGTCGGTTTTGCCGCCGAAAGCCAGAATCTGCTGCAATATGCCGACGAAAAACGCCGTCGCAAGAATATCCCGCTGCTGGTGGCCAATCTGGTGCAAAACGCGCTGGGCGCCGACGACAATGAGGTGATCCTGCTCGACGATGCCGGCCAGCACCCGCTGCCACGCGCACCCAAAAAACAAATTGCACGCGAACTGATCCGGCACGTTGCCGAGATGCTCGCATCTGAATAAACCTTCCGGAACCCATCATGACCACTGTTGACCTGCAAATCCTTGATGCACGTATCCACGAAAATCTGCCGGCCTACGCCACCGATGGCGCCGCTGGCCTCGATCTGCGCGCCTGTCTCGATGTGCCGCTGGATATCCACCCGGGCGAAACCAAGCTGATTCCGACCGGTATTGCAATTCATCTGGATAATTCCAAACTGGCGGCCATGATCCTCCCGCGATCGGGGCTGGGCCACAAACACGGTATCGTGCTCGGCAATCTGGTGGGGCTGATCGACTCCGATTATCAAGGGCAGATTTTTGTTTCGTGCTGGAATCGTGGTAAGGAAAGCTTCACCATTCAGCCACTGGAGCGGATCGCGCAGATGGTGATTGTGCCGGTGGTACAGGTGCAATTTAACCTGGTCGATAATTTTGATCAGAGCGAGCGTGGCGCCGGCGGCTTTGGCAGCACTGGCAAACACTGATCGACATGCGGCAATAAAAAACGGCCGGAAACCCCGGCCGTTTTTTTTATTGCGCCAGAAAACACTCAGGCGTTGCTGAAGCTGATACGCTCGAAATCCGGGCCCCGCTCGATCAGGCTTTCAAAACGCAGACGCTTACCCTGTTCTCCGATAAAAATTTCCACAATACGCCCTTGCTTGAACCAGCCAATCGGCACCAGCAGGCTTTCCTGTGTGCGCAATGCAGCCATGGTTGGCAACCACAAGGCCGGTACCAGGTTGTCGCTACCTGTCGGGCTCAGGCCGACTGCCCGCATTGCCGCTGCCTTGGGCAGGCCAGGCAACATGCGCAGGCCGATCGACAATTCATCATCTTCCGACAGGGCAATCCAGCGCACCATACCCACACTGAACCCCGCTGCATCGTCCGGACGCACCGCCAGCAGTTGATTGTGTGCGACACGCATACCCGCACCGGCTGCGCGGCTCAGGCCAAAACCAAAGGCACTCTGGTCAAATATGCCCCATTGCTCGGACGGACAGGGAGGAATTTGCGCGGCATCCGCCGAGGCCAGGCCGGAATGGCCGAACATCTGGATCGCGGTAATGTTCTGCCCGCGCACCTGCGACACCGACTCTTGCGGTAAGGGCCGGCCGGTGAGGCAATGAAAAATCGAATCCAGCGAGCACACCACCTGCGCCGAACCCGACGCCGTGCGGCGCTGATAGGCGCGCTCTTCACCACCCTTGCACCATTGCTGGAAGCAGCTGACCATGACGCTGATACAGACATCGGCGACAAACTCTTCACCCAGGCCCAGTTGTGATGGGGCCTCGCCCATGCGCAGCAGCTTGATGCGCTTGGCAATACTCTTGGCCAGCTGGCTGGTGTCGAGATAACGTGCACGGGCCGCTTTAGGGGGCGTTTGATGCAAGATGCCGGCACCATCCAGATCGACAGATACCTGCGAGGTGGCGGCGCCGATCATTTCCTTGTGCACAGTCACATAATTGGCCCAGCGATCAAGCAGACGATCCAGCCACAACATCAGTTTGGCGGAGTTGCCGCTGGGGCGTACCGTATCCAGCAGCAAGGCCTGCACGTAGGCAGCAGTGCAACTGCTGGCCTGGGCATTGGTGTTCTGGCTATCCTTGACCCCCCGTAAAGCCCAGCCGGCTTCAGATACCAGATAGAAACCGTGCAATGCCTGCCACAGGCTGACCGGGACGGAACGATACGCCAGCGCGTGTTCGCGAATTGCCAGTCCGGTGTAACGAATACAACGATGATTGACCAGCGCGGCATGCTCCTTGACACTGGCCTCGCCTTGCAGGCAATCCTGCAGCACGATCTGATACGAACTGGCCAGCACCTGCCACATGGCCACATTCGCCTGCCAGGCGTTCAGCTCTTGCGCGGCAAGCGGCATGGGTTTGCCCATGTACTTCCTGGCGTTGGCATCCTGCAGGAAAATGATGTTTTCACGCAGCATTTCCAGTGTTTTCAGGCGCTCCAGCGGCTCCAGCGCCACCTGCGTCAGGTCGGTCAGCGCGGCCAGCAACTCGCGGTGAGCCTGCGGCACGTTGATCATCGGCAGCAGCGCCAGCCACTGGCGGCAGCTGCGCTGGTCGGTAAATTCCGGATTGATCAGCGGATTGAGCTCGGGCAATGCGGGCAGTTCACTCATGGGTCAGGCCTGTATTCAGAGCAAGGGCAAGCTGCTGGCGCACGTGCGGCAGCAGATCAGGAAGGCCGTACACCGCGCCATCGCGCTGCACCGGGCCCCACCGGGGTTGTGGAAAATGCCGGTCATCGGCAAAACGCGGCATCACATGCCAATGCACATGGGGTGTCATGTTGCCGAAACTGGCCAGATTGATTTTTTCCGGCTGCAGCAACTGGCGCAGCACACGTTCAACCGCAAATACCACCTGCATCACGTGTTCGGATTCAGCCTGCGGCAGATCGGTCATTTCCTTTTCATGGCGATTGAGAATCACGCGGCAGAAGCCTGGGTAATAAGGATCATCGACCAGCACCACCCGGCATAAAGGGCTTTGCCAGATCATTTCTCCACCCTGCTGTTGACACAATTCACACGCCATAAGGCAACACCCGTTTCCGATCAGTTATCAATGTCGGCAATTTTGTTGATGTGTATTACACAGCTTCGAAACAGCCCAGTTGCAGATTCTTGCGCACTTTACCGGCTTCGAAAACCCGGCCATTCATGGCGATGTATACACCATGCGGCAAAGCCTGCAGCGCCCCAATGGCAAAACCGGTGTTGAATGTCGCATCGCTGTTACGAAAGCGCGCCGGGCTCATGGCGCCGGTCAATACAATGGTTTTACCACCGACCACACGCAATGCTTCCGCAGTCTGCGGCATGGTGTCGGTGCCGTGGATGATCAGGATACGCTGTTCCGGCGCGTTGGCGACACTGCGGCTGATCAGGGCCCGATCTTCGTCGGTCAACTCCAGGCTGTCTTTCTTCAGGATAGACTCAACGCGGCATGGCTCCAGTACGCCGGCTTCCCGCAGAATATCCCCCACCATGGGCTCACCGATCTGGTAGTCACTCTTGGCATCAAAATAGACCTTATCGAAGGTGCCGCCAGTGGTGAAGATACAGATGGACATCGCGCCCCTCCTTGTTTATTAGCCTTTAATTATACAAAAAAATTGCCGCCCGAGGGCGGCAATTATTACAAGTACATAAAATGACGGCTATCCGTAGATTTACGTAGCCGCTTTACAACAGCACTCGCTCAATCCCGCCGTTATTAGCCTTGCCCACGTAATCCACCAGCCACTGCTCGCCAAGAATCTTCTTCGCCATTTCGATCACGATGTAATCGGCAGTGGTGCCGGTGTCGTTGTCGTAACGCGACAGGCCCTGCAGACAGGCCGGGCAGGAGGTCAGCACCTTTACCTGCGAAGTGGCGTCTTCCTTGCGAATCGCCGCCACCCCCTTCTCCAGCTCTTCCTGCTTGCGGAAGCGCACCTGGGTGGAAATATCCGGACGGCTGACCGCCAACGTGCCAGCTTCACCACAACAGCGATCCGACAGATTCACCTTGTCGCCCATCAGTTCGTTGACCACCTTGATACCCTGATAGGTCTTCATCGGGGTGTGGCAGGGCTCGTGATACATGTATTTCACGCCATCCACACCATCCAGCTTGACACCTTTTTCCAGCAGATATTCGTGGATATCCAGCAGGCGGCAACCCGGGAAAATCTGCTCGAACTGGTACTTCAGCAGCTGATCCATACAGGTACCGCAAGACACGATCACGGTCTTGATATCCAGGTAGTTGAGCGTATTCGCCACACGGTGGAACAACACCCGGTTTTCGGTAGTGATCTGCTGGCCCTTGTCCTCGTTGCCGCCCGCCGTTTGCGGA
>JAUPTR010000157.1 GCA_030917985.1 Pseudomonadota bacterium
CAGCACGGTGACTACGTGAGCCGCGAACAACTGCTGCCGATGCTCGACGACACCGAAATCGACCATGCACACTGGCTGGAACAGCAATTGCGCCTGATCCAGTTGATGGGGCTGCAAAACTATATCCAGAGCCAGGCTGGCGCCTGATTCGCAGCACACCACAGCACTCAACCGGGCAAGCCTGCAAGGCGCATGGATACTGGCTTGCGGCCTTGCCTGCAGGCCAATGCCAGCGAGCCTTGCAGGCTTTCCGACAACGTTCCCGGCAGATCTGCAGACCAAGCACCATCACGGTGGCACGTCCCCAGCCCTCCTCGCTGCCGCGAAAACAGGGTGGTAGATCGGACTTCAGTCCGACCTACAAAAGCCGCTTATTTTCGCGGCAGCGCCTGCCCTCCTGGCTACCCGCATCGTATTCCCTTCCGGCTCGCTTCAGTCGCTCAAGCAGCAAAGGCTGCCATTGTTTCACTTGACCTTGATCAATTGAGAATCAGTATCATTACCAATATAATCAGCAGCAGATATATGACTGTTTGCTTTGCGCCAGTCGACATTGCCGGTACAACAATACAAGCGGCCCGATATGGCAAGAACAAACGCATGCCATCGAAGTTTCTGCACTGAGTGACGTGTCATTGTTGCCAGGCCGAGAGATTCGATGGCACCTGCAACCCTCGAGCAAGCCAGTGCACCCGGTGGCCAGCCAGCTCTCATCCCTATGACTGGAGTATTCATGGTGAATTCGAGTTTGCGCCCGATTGCGCTTTCCCTGCTGCTGGCTTTCTCCTGCGCACATGCAGACGACCCGGCACTGGCCACTGTCAATGTCACGGCCAAAGGTTATTCCAGCAATGATCTGGAAACGCCGATTGCCACCCTCACGCTGGAAAAGACTGAGATTGTAAGGCGTGGCGGCCAGAATCTGGGCGACACCCTTCGTGGCGAGCCGGGTATTGCGATTGCCAACGACAGCGCCCAGGGGCAAAACCCGGTGTTGCGCGGCCTGAGCAAGGATAGCGTAGTGTTGCTGGTGGACGGCATGCGTTTCAATTCGGCGCAACCAGCCGGGGCCATCACCTCATTCATGTCGCTGGGCATGGCCGAGCGGGTGGAGGTGGTCAAGGGTGGCGCTTCGGTGCTGTATGGCACCGGCGCACTGGGTGGCGCCATCAATGTGCTGCTGCCGCAAGCCCGTTTTACCCCCGGCATTGGTGTGGACGCCGCCGCATCATTTGACTCGGCCAGCAGTGGCCTGCGCGGTACAGCGGTACTGAATGCCGGCCAGGGCGATCACGCGCTGATGCTGGGTGCCTCGCTGGCCGATATCGACGATTACGAGTCTCCGCACGGTACCGTGCCGCGCACCGGCTACGAATCCGACAGTTTCATCGGCCAGTATCGCTTGCGCATCGACCCGAAGCAGCAATTACGCGTATCGGCGCAGCAGCACCGAGACCAGGACGTATGGTACCCCGGATCGACCCGCCCGCACGCGAGCAACCCGGCCAGCCGCAGCACCATCACCCATTCACCGGAGCAGACGCGACAACTGCTGGAGCTGGGCTACAACCGTCAAGGCAGCGGCAACCTACCGATCAACGTCGATGCACGTATCTACCGGCAACAGATGGAAAGACAGATCTATGCCTGGGCCAACTGGCTGGAGCGCGACATCAGCACCAACGATGTCACCTTCCGCACTGATGGTATCGATGCCAAGGCTGACTGGCTGGCGCATCCGCAGCATCTACTGTCTTTCGGCATCAATGCCTGGGAGATGACCGGCAATCCGGATCGCTGGCTGGCCTCACCGCCAACATTCAACAACTACGTATCCAACAATCCTTTCCAGCACGCCCGGATCAAGGCTATCGGCGCATATCTGCAAGACGACATGCATTTCAACCAGCTCAATCTGCTCGCCGGCCTGCGCTACGATACGGTGAAATCCACGGCAGAAAGCATGAACAACGGCGCCCGCACCAGCGGCCTGGACGGCAAGGACGACGCCTTCTCCGGCAGTCTGGGCGCGATTTATGAAGCCGCGCCGCTGCTGCGCCCGTATGCCAGCTATGCCCGTGCATTCCGCGCCCCCGGCATGCGTGAACGCTACGAATCCGGTCCGCGCGGCGATGGCTATTATTATGCCGGCAGCCCGGAGGTAGAAGCCGAACACGCCGACCAGTTCGAGCTTGGCGTCAAAGGTGGCAATCAGCGTGTATCGCACCAGATTTCGGCCTATTACAACCGTATTGAAAACTTCCTTACCGGGCAGATTCTCAGTGGCCCGGCCGCCATTGCTGCGTGCGGCGCAGCCAATGCCGGCAATTGCAAAAAAAACGTCAACCTTGGCAGCGTCACCATCAAGGGCATCGAGGGTAATGCACGCTGGCAGGTGGTGCCCGGGCATTGGCTGAATGCGGGTTTCTCGACGCTGCGCGGGCAGAACAATGATCTGGACGAGCCGCTGTTCCAGATGCCGGCAGATGAGGCCACACTCGGCTGGCTGGGTCATGTCTGGCGCAATGTCGAGGCCGACTTCACGTTGCGCATGGTGGATCGCCAGGATCGGGTGGCCACTCGCTTCAGCAACGGCAGCGAAAACCCGACCCCAGGCTTTGTTACTGCCGATATTGGCGCTACCTGGCGTTTTGCCAGACAACAGCAGATGCGCCTGGCAATCAAGAATCTGGCCGACAAGGACTATCACGAACACCTGACCGAAGGCTTGTCCGGCCAGGAGATCAGTGCCCCCGGACGCTCGCTGCAGCTGAGCTGGGGTGGCAAGTTCTGAATCACGCAAAAAGGAAGACCGACATGCACCACACCCTGCCCCTGCCTTTCCAGCGTACAAGCTGCTTCAGCCGGCTGGCAGCCGCCTGTTTCGGGCTGCTGCTGGCCGCCCTGCCCGCCGGGGCCGAAAGACTGCCGCGCCTGACGCTGGCCGGCCCGGCGGCAGCGGTGTCGGTGCCACTGATTCACATGGTGGACAGCGGCGCACTGAAAGACGTGGCGGAAATTGTCGAATTCGTCACCTGGAAAGATCCGGATCAGCTACGGGTACTGGCGCTGGGCGGCAAGGCCGATTTTCTGGCCATGCCGAGTAATGTTGCAGCCAATCTCTACAATCGCGGCCAGCCGCTGAAGCTGCTGAATGTGTCGACCTGGGGCGTATTGTGGATGGTTTCGCGCGACAAGAATCTGAAAACGCTGGCAGATTTCCGAGGCAAGGAAATCGCCATGCCGTTTCGCGCAGACATGCCGGATATCGTTTTTGGCCTGCTGGCAGAAAAGCAGGGGCTGAACCCGAAGCAGGATTTCAAGTTGCGCTATGTCGCTTCACCGCTGGATGCCATGCAGCTGTTGGTAACCCGCCGCGTAGACCACGCCTTGCTGGCCGAGCCGGCAGTATCAATGGCATTGCGCAAAACCCGTTCATTTCCGATCAGCGTGATTGCCCCCGAGTTGCACCGTAGCCTCGACCTGCAACAGGAATGGGGGCGCGTGTTCAAGCATGAGGCGCGTATTCCGCAAGCCGGGGTGGCGGTGCTGGGCAAGGCGCTCGCCGACGACAAGCTGCAGGCCAGGGTGATGGCGGCCTATGCCGAATCGCTGGCGTGGTGTCAATCCAATGCGCAGCAATGTGGCGCAATGGTCGCCAAACGCATCGAACAACTCAGCCCCGAAGCGGTGGCAGATTCGCTGGCAGCAAGCCAGACGCGGCACGTCAGCGCAGCAGCCGCACGTGGCGAACTGGTATTTTTCTTCCAGCAACTGATGGCCGATAATCCGGCACTGCTGGGCGGCAAATTGCCGGATGAGCGCTTCTACGGCAACCCCGGCAAGCCATGAGCAGCACACGCATCGGCCAGCGGCTGCGCCAGGCACTGGCCGCTACCGGACACTATCTGTGGGGAGGCTGGGGCTCTGCAGCCGGCATGCTGCTGTTTTTTGCTGCCTGGCAGCTGGCTGCCCAGCGGCTTGGCCCGCTGATCCTGCCGACACCAGGCGAGGCACTGGCGGCACTGGCCGGGCTGATTGAAAGCGGGACAGCCTGGCCGGAACTGCTGATCAGCGCGCAGCGGGCCATCTCCGGCTACCTGATGGCACTGCTGCTGGGCAGCCTGCTGGGTATGCTGGCCGGCCTGTCCACCACGGCAGCCATGCTGGCCCGGCCAATGGTGACGCTACTGGTAGGCACCCCGCCAATCGCCTGGTTGATTCTGGCATTGCTGTGGTTTGGCGCCGGCAACGGCACACCGGTGTTTACCGTGTTCATCGCCTGTTTTCCGATCATTTTTGTTGGCGCGATGCAGGGAACACGCACGCTGGACAGCCAGCTCAAAGCCGTAGCGCAGATGTTTGGCCTGCCGCGCTGGATGAAACTTACCGACGTCTATTTGCCGCATGTGGTGTCATATC
>JAUPTR010000158.1 GCA_030917985.1 Pseudomonadota bacterium
ATTGCTGCGCTAACTGCCGATTGTGAAAGGGAAAGTGCCTTGGCAGCACTGGAGACATTACTATCCTGCGCGGCGGCAACAAAAGCCTGCAGTTGCTTGAGAGTAAAACGCATCGATATCTGAAAAATAGATAAGCCTTATCAAGATTAATCCATTTTCAGATATAAGGCGTTAATTTATAATGCGCTTCTTCTTTTAGTGTTGCGTTGCAAACAGGTGTAGCCATGTCCAGCCCATCCAGCAAGTTCCTGCTCGAAACCGTTACCAGCGTACATCACTGGAACGACACATTGTTCAGTTTCCGCACCACCCGCGATGCCGGCCTGCGTTTTGAAAACGGCCAGTTCGTGATGATCGGTCTGGAGGTGAACGGCCGGCCGCTGGTGCGTGCCTACAGTATTGCCAGTGCCAACTACGAAGAATTCATGGAATTCTTCAGCATCAAGGTACAAGACGGCCCGCTGACCTCGCGCCTGCAGCACCTGAAAGTGGGCGATCAGCTGATGGTCAGCCGCAAACCCACCGGCACCCTGGTGCTGGACGATCTGAAACCGGGCAAAAACCTGTACCTGTTCGGCACCGGCACCGGCCTGGCACCGTTCATGAGCATTATCAAGGATCCGGCAGCGTACGAACGTTTCGAAAAAGTGATCCTGTTCCACGGCGTACGCACTGTCAGCGAAGTGGCTTACCACGAATACATCACCAAAGAACTGCCGAACGACGAGTTCCTCGGCGAAATGGTGCGTGAACAGCTGATTTATTACCCGACCGTGACCCGCGAGCCGTTCCGCAACCAGGGGCGTCTGACCGATCTGGTGGAATCCGGCAAGCTGTTCACCGACATCGGCCTGCCGCCGTTGAACCCGGAAACCGACCGCGCCATGCTGTGCGGCAGTCCGGCCATGCTGAAAGACACCTGTGCACTGCTGGATGCGCGTGGCTTCAAGGTTTCGCCGCGTATCGGCGATCCGGGTGATTATGTGATTGAACGTGCGTTCGTAGAACAGTAAGCTTCTGCAACCGAACCCAAAAAGGCCCGTTAACGGGCCTTTTTCCTTGCCCGCTTCCGGAGAGTGTCATGCGTTTCATCCGTCTTTGCTTGTTGCTACCCTTGTTGGTGCAACCTTTTCAGGTCAGCGCCGACAGTGCCCTGTCAGTGCCCAGCATCGGCACTTATTCATCCAGTGCTTTCCGCGTTACCACCGGCCAATGCGGTGATTGCCCGGCGCCGCGACAAGGGCTGTGGTATTTCCAGCAGGACAGCATCGCCGTGCCGCAAGCGGGCCAGCCGCTGAGCGGCTTTGACAAACGCCTGACACTGGATGCCGAAGCCAGGGCCGCGCTGGCAAGCAATCCGTCTGGCCTGCCGAGCCTGATTCTGCTGGGCGCGCCAGACTTGCTGCCGGATGCCCGGTTTGCCGCCAATTATCGTGTGGGCGACGGCAAGATCAGCGCCCGGTGGCATTTAAGCCCACGCCTGAAAAGCAACCGCTCCTGGTACGACCGCCACAGCGCGGCCTTTTTCGGCACCCAGTCGTTAAAGCTACGCGGCGAATGGCAAAACCAGCAGCAGGCATTTGAAGTGCGCAGCATCTGGCCGCGAAGTTTTGGCATCAGCGCCAGCCAGCCCTTGCAGCCGTTGCGCGCTGACGAAAACCTGCAAAACCTGGTGCAGGCGGATCAAGGTGGCGCTCGTCTGCCATTCAACAGCCGCCTGTTATGGCGCAAGCCCGGCAGCTCAAGCGGGCTGGATGGCAAGGCAGCGATTGGCATCATGCTCAACGGCGCACAGGGTGACGATGACGAAGCACACGGTGGGCACATTGCCATGGCCACCGGCCGCATCGGGCCGCAAGGCGATTTCTCCGATCTGTTGATCAGCAATTTCTACAGCCTGGATATCTATAGCGAGAAAGGCATCGTCGCCGCCGTCACACCCCTCGACAATTACCTCGGCGACCTGAATTCCGGCCAGCAATGGTATCGCCCGAGCTACATGCTGCTGGCGGTGCTGAATAACGACCGCCCTGCCACTGTCACACAGGATGCGCTGAACCGGGTCATGAACCGCTTCTACCGCCACGATGTCGTCTACAACCATTCCAGGCTCAACTGTACCGGCCTGAGCATCGATACGCTGCGCGCCCTCGGCTGGCAGATCCCGCTGGCGGGTAACTCGGGAGAAATTGTGTCGCGTATCGGCTTTGCACTGTCGGCCATTGCCGGCGGCAGCATCGACAGCGGCCGTGGCACGTTTGACTATCTGCAGGCAGAACTGAGCCGCCTGTTGCCGGCAGTCGGTTTTCGCGAAGCTGGTGGCGACCTGCTGAATCTGGCGCAACAGCGTACCGGCCGACAATTGGGCGCCTATGAACAACAACTGGCAAACAGCCTGGAGGCGGTGTATTTCATCCGTATCCCGCAATATCCATCCAGCCGAAAATGGGGCCAGGCGCCGGTGTTCAGCAACTTTGAATACGTTAGACGCACGCCGTTGAAAGAGTCGGAGCGGCAGATCGTGCCCGTGGATAAACGCCCGTTCCCGGCATCGCTGCGTGACTGATATTGCGTCGCACAAAAGGTAATCCGGCCCTGCTACAATCGGGCCATCTTTATCCTTTTGTCATTCCAGAAAGCTTTCACATGGATTTGTTGTTGCTGTTCAAGGCCCTGATTCTCGGCATTGTCGAGGGGTTAACCGAGTTTCTGCCCATTTCCAGCACCGGCCACCTGATCCTTGCCGGCCAGCTGCTGGGCGTCAACGATGAAAAAGCCAAGGTGTTCGATATCGTCATCCAGCTTGCAGCCATTCTTGCCGTATGCTGGGAATACCGCGCCAAGATCGGCAATGTGGTGGTTGGCCTGCGCACCCAGCCCGATGCCCAGCGCTTTGCCCTGAATCTGCTGATTGCCTTCATGCCCGCAGCTGTGCTGGGTTTCCTGTTCTCGAAAATGATCAAGGCCTACCTGTTCAACGCCGTTTCGGTGGCGATTGCCTTTATTGTTGGCGGCCTGGTCATCATGTGGGCAGAGCGCCGCCCGCAACCGCCGCGTGTGCATGAAGTCGAAGCGATGGGCTGGAAAGATGCGCTTAAAGTGGGTTTTGCCCAATGTTTTGCGCTGATTCCCGGCACCTCGCGCTCCGGCGCCACCATTATTGGCGGCATGCTGTTCGGGCTATCGCGCAAAACGGCGACCGAGTTCTCGTTTTTCCTGGCGATCCCCACCATGTTTGCCGCCACTGCGCACGAGCTGCTGAAATATCATCACTTGTTCACGCTGCAGGATATTCCGATGCTGCTCGTTGGCTCGGTCGTGTCCTTCATCAGCGCGTTCATCGCTGTACGCGGCCTGCTGCGTTTTGTTTCCAGCCACAACTTCATGGTATTTGCCTGGTATCGCATCGTGTTCGGCATCATTGTGCTGCTGACCTATTATTTTGGCTGGGTACAATGGGTAGACGCCTGATTGCCCGCAAAACCTGCCAAGCCCCTGTAACAGCAGGGGCTTTTTGCTGCAGAGCAGCATACATCTGCCGATACAGATAAGGAATACTGCAAAGTATTTGCAGAACAAGGTTGACCTGATCGGCAATGCGCCGTATTATCCGCTCTCTTCTGGCGCGGGATGGAGCAGTCTGGCAGCTCGTCGGGCTCATAACCCGAAGGTCG
>JAUPTR010000159.1 GCA_030917985.1 Pseudomonadota bacterium
ACGCCATATTTACTGGCAATCGGTGCCGCCAGCGACAAGGTTTCGCGTACCACCCCCAGAATGTCGAAATCCTCGATGTTGACACTGAGACGGCCGGCCTCGATCTTGGCCAGATCCAGCACTTCGTTGATCAGCCCGAGCAGATGCCAGCCAGCCTTGAGAATATGCCCGGTAAACTCACGATGTTCGTCCGATAGTTCTTCCTGCAGAATTTGCGCAAAGCCGAGAATGGCATTCAGCGGTGTGCGCAGTTCATGACTCATTTGCGACAGGAATTCGGATTTGGCGCGGTTGGCCTGTTCCGCCTGGTTTTTTGCCGCCAGCAGATCCTGCTCTGCTTTTACTCGTGCGGTGACATCGCTGAAGCTGAACACTTTGCCGATTACATCCGCGCCCAGGTATTGCGGCTTGGTATAACGTTCGATGACGCGGCCATCTGTCAGCGTCAAGGTGTCGAAGCCGTCTGTTGTAGGAGCGGCAAATAGCTCGTCGAGCCGTTGATGGTAACTTTCTGGCTGCTGTAACTGGGATTCGATGAAGGCAAAAATCTGCTGATCGTCGTGCTGGTTAAGGAGCGCCTCAGGCAGTTGCCAGATGCGTGCAAACCGATGGTTGATATTGCTGATGCTGCCGCGCAGATCGGTCACCAGAATGCCGTCGGCGGTCGCTTCCAGTGTGGCCCGCAGTGCCGAGGTCATTTTCGCCAGCTCGTCTTCCACTGCCTTGTGCGAGGAAGCGTCCTTGGCTACCACGATGGCCAGTGTGCGTTGCTGATCCTGCTGCATGCGAATCGACATTTCGATCGGCAACATGGCGCCATCCTGGCGTTGCCATTCGCTGGCCATGGCGCTGATTTCAGTAATCTGACCGCTGCTGATCTCATCCCAGAAAAACATGTCCTGCATCGACGTTGCCAGATCGGTGATGCGCATCTCCAGCAGTCGTTCCCTGGTAAACAACAGGCTGCGCTCGGTCGTGGCGTTGGCTTCCACGATCTGCTGCGACACCGGGTCCACCAGTAGCAGCAAATCGTGGCTCTGGTTCAGCATTGCCCGCAACATGGCGGCGTTGTCGGAGGGCTGCGGACTCATTTGCCGCCCTGTTGCGATGGATCAAAGAAATAGGTCATGCGTTTGCGTGGGTTCAGGTAGTCGTGAATCTGCCGGGGCAGCTGCCCCGGCTTGATACTTTTGCTGACGTTGATATCCGGTTCGGTTTCCAGATCAAGAATCACCGCTTCATGTTTCGGAATTTCCGGGTCATAAATCAGCACCGAAGGCTTGAGCGGTTTGCTCGAATTGACCGACGTGACCATGCCGATCACGTCATTGGATAACTTGACGATGGTGCCGGGCGGATAAACCCCCAGCGTACGGACGAACAGTTTCAGTGCCGCCGGATCATAACGGGCGCGGTGTTGCGAAAACATTTGCGACAATGCCTCGTGTGGCGTCATCGAGTTGGCCGGGTTGATCTGGTTGCATTGGTTATCGTAGTCGTTGACGATGGTGATGATGCGCGACAGCTGGTAAATCTTGTCCCCGGCCGTGCCGCGTGGATAGCCGCTACCGTCCATGTATTCGTGATGCTGGGCAATGATTGCCAGCACCCCCGGTGCCAGCCCGACCTTTTTGCCGATATCCATGCCATAGGTCACATGCTGGCGCATGAAATCAATTTCGGCGCGGGTCAGCGGGTCTGTCTTGAGCAGGATTTTTTCCGGAATCTCCACCTTGCCGATATCGTGAAACATCGAACCGACGCCAAGGGTGCGGATATCGTCTGCCGGCAAGCCGAGCTCCTTGCCCAGAATCATCGCCAGCACGGCCACGTTCAGCGAGTGGAAATACACCTCTTCGCCGGCCACCTTGTCGTTCATCAGGTGGATGGCGATATCCTTGTCGGTGAGCATCGAATCCACCATCTGCCCCACAAGCTCGCTGGCTTCACGCAGCGATTCTTGTGGCTTGGAAAACAGGTTTTTGGTGATGTTTTTTACTGCAGTCGCGGCACCGTGAAATTTTTTCTCGCATTCGGCAATCGCCGCGCGCTGTTTTTCGAGTTTTTCGATACGGCTGCGCTTGGCGGCAAGCGCGGCTTTTTCTTCCTCGGAAACCTGTTTGGGCTGTGCCGGGGCACTTGGTGCCTCACTGCCGCCGGCGGGCTGGGGCAGTGGCTTGACATCACTTTTGCTCGGGTCAAAACGGATTTTGCCCAGCCCCAGGCCGCGGATGGTGTCAATCTGATCCTGGCTCTTGATCTTGAAGCTGCTGAAGGTGAAGGGGTGCTCCATCCAGGTCAGATCGAGATGGACAAACAGGCCGACACACAACTGGTCAACAGAAACGTACTGACGATTATCGTTATCCGACATCAGGGAATATACCGAAAATTAAGGCATCAGAAATTCATCGATACCTTAAAAATAGCAGGTCTGGCGCGGCTTGCCGGACAAATCCCCTCCTACTTTGCCGGGGATTGCACTTCCTTGATCGCATCGCGGAAATCGTCCACATCTTCAAAGCTGCGATAAACCGATGCAAATCGGATGTAGCCCACCTTGTCGAGCTTGTACAGTTCTGCCATCACCATTTCGCCGATCTTGCGCGATGCCACTTCGCGTTCGCCCAGACTCAGTACTTTTTGCGTGATGCGGTCGATTGCTTCATCGACCAATGTGGTTGGCACCGGGCGTTTGTGCAACGCACGCATGAAGCTGACGCGCAGTTTCTCGCGGTCGAATTCGGTGCGTTGGCCATTCTGTTTCACCACCTGCGGCATGCGCAGTTCGATGGTTTCGTAAGTGGTGAATCGTTTCTGGCATTGCGAGCATTTGCGCCGGCGGCGTACCACGTCACCCTCGTCACTGACGCGGGAGTCAACAACCTGGGTATCGCTGGCGTGACAGAATGGGCATTTCATCGTTTTTTTTCAGGTAAAAGCGGGATTGAGCTGAATCATATACCGCCATTGTCACTTTTGCCGCGCTGCTGTAATTGCATCAAGCGTTGCTGGCGCTGTTCGCGTGGCATTTTCGCCAGTTTGCGCACGCTTTGGTAAAAACCGGCCCAGTCTCCTGCATGCTCTTCAAACAGGTGGTGGAATGCCGGAACCCACTGGTGATAGGTGGCCAGCGATGCAAAATGTGCATTGTTGGGCAGTGGCTGAAACCAGTGCTCATAGCCGGCATAACCTTGCCATTGCTGCTGCATTTTCCGGTAATCAGCCGCGAGAGCCTGCATCAGCCGTGCTTTGGCGGCGCGTTTTTCGATATCCGTTATTGATGAGGCATACAGTTGCTGCAATTGCTGGCGATAGCCAAGCAGCCATTGCTGAAAGTGTTTTTGCCGCTGCTGGGTTTGCTGCATTTGCTGTTGTTGTGCCTGCGTGCCAAATTGCGCCAGCCATTGCCTGGTGCCCTCCAGCTCGACTGCCGTGGCGAATGCTTCATTAAAGCCGCTGTCATCCTTGACGTAGACCTGCTGATGCGCCAGTTCGTGAAACATCAGCCGCGCCATTGCGACATTGCCATGATGGATGAATGTATTGAGCAAAGGGTCGTCGAGCCAGCCGAGCGTGGAATAGGCGCTGATGCCGTATAACCAGACATCGTGACCTTGATGGCGTAGCGTGTCGGCGTATTGCCCGGCCTGCTGACGGCTGAAGAAACCACGATAGGCAACACAACCGGCAAAAGGAAAACATTCGCTGCGTGCTGTCAGACTGAATTCCGGTGCTGCGACAACATTCCACAACACATAGGGTCGTTGCAGATCGACATAATTGCGATAACTGGCATTGTCCGGCAGTTGCAGGGTGTGGCTGGCAAAATCGCGTATTTGCATGGCCCAGCGCAGGCGTTCTGCGATTGAGCCGGGGGTGTCGGGGGCGCTCAGCACGTCAATCACCGGGCGGGCACGGTAATCCAGCCCGATCTGGCCACTCACTGCCTGGCTGTAATAGTCAAAGCTGGCGCAACCATTCAGCAGCATGGCGGCGAGCAAAACAAAAAGGGAGGCCATGCCTCCCTTTCTGGTCATTGCCGCTGGCCTGCTACTCAAGCGCCGTAAACCGGCATTCTGGCACACAGAGCCTGGGCATCTTTTGCAACACGGGCAATTACCGCGTCGTCGTGCGGCGCATCCAGTACGTCGGCGATCAGGTTGGCCAGTTTTTCCACTTCCAGCTCGGTAAAACCACGGGTGGTGACGGCCGGGGTGCCGATACGGATGCCCGAAGTTACGAATGGCTTTTCCGTATCGTTCGGTATCGCGTTCTTGTTGACCGTGATGTGCGCGCGGCCCAGTACGGCTTCGGCATCTTTACCGGTGATGTTTTTCGCGCGCAGATCCACCAGGAATACATGCGATTCGGTGCGGCCGGAAACGATGCGCAGGCCGCGTTCCTGCAACACTTTGGCCATCACACGGGCGTTGGCGATAACCTGCTCTGCGTATTCCTTGAATGCCGGTTCGGCTGCTTCCTTGAAAGCGACTGCCTTGGCGGCAATCACATGCATCAGCGGGCCGCCCTGATTGCCGGGGAAAATTGCCGAATTCAGGACTTTCTCGAATTCTGCCTTGGCCAGGATCACGCCGCCACGCGGGCCACGCAGGGTTTTGTGGGTAGTGGTGGTGACAAAGTGAGCGTGTGGCACCGGGTTCGGGTAAACACCACCAGCAATCAGGCCGGCGTAGTGAGCCATGTCCACGAACAGGTAGGCGCCTACTTCGTCGGCAATCTTGCGGAAACGGGCCCAGTCGATCACCAGTGCGTAAGCAGATGCACCAGCCACGATCATTTTCGGCTTGTGTTCTTTCGCCAGGCGTTCCACTTCGTCGTAATCGATTTCTTCGGCTTCGGTCAGGCCGTAGGAAATCACGTTGAACAGCTTGCCGGAGAAGTTGACCGGAGAACCGTGAGTCAGGTGGCCACCGTGTGCCAGGCTCATGCCCAGAATTGTGTCGCCCGGTTTCAGTACGGCGCTGTAAACCGCAGAATTGGCCTGCGATCCGGAATGTGGCTGCACGTTGGCGTATTCGGCGCCAAACAGGGCTTTCAGGCGGTCGATGGCCAGTTGCTCAACAATGTCCACGTACTCGCAACCACCGTAATAACGTTTGCCCGGATAACCTTCGGCGTATTTGTTGGTCAGCACCGAGCCCTGGGCTTCCATCACAGCCGGGCTGGTGTAGTTTTCCGAAGCGATCAGTTCGATGTGATCTTCCTGACGCTGGGTTTCCTGCTGCATGGCAGACCAGAGTTCGGAATCAGTAACGGCGATAGTGTTTTTGGCGGAGAACATGGAGAGATTCTTTCGGGCCGGTTCGTCAAAAAAGGCTGCAATTTTAACATGCTCCGCTGCGCAGATCACTTGAGACGTTTGCATGATGACCATCAATTTGCTTCAAGCATTGTCTGCACTTGTTCTTCTGGGACCGGCTGGATGAAGTATTGCTGGTCTTTTATCACGATCCGATAGAAGTTTCGGGGGTAGGGTTGAAGTCCTCCGTCCGAAATGCGCGCCTCGATTTCGTCCAATGCTGCTGCTGGATTTTCAAAATCGAGTGACATACCCAGTATGTTGTAATTCCACCATTGCAGTTTCTGGATGCGTTCAATGGTTTTCTGGTCAAAACGCATTCGGATCAGCTTGGCAGGGCTGCCGCCAACAATCGCAAATGGCGGCACATCCCGGGTGACCAGGCTGCCTGCGCCGATGATTGCACCATCGCCGATTGTTACGCCGGTTTTGATCATGACCCGCGCACCAATCCAGACATCGTTACCAATGCGGGTTTGTTTGATTGCCTCGAAGGAAAACGTGGGCTCGGCATCAAAGGGTGGAGGAAAAATGCTTTGATAGCCCACCGGCGAGGTGGTTAATCCACTGGTGGGATGTTGTGACAGAACGATGACCCCGTCTCCTATCGAGCAATAGCGACCTATTTGTGTGCCGGGCAGAGCGGTATTGCTACCGGCAAGATAGCTAAGCCCCCCCCCCCGTAAATTCACGAAGCATGCAGCCTGCATAGGTTCGAAACGGGGGTTCCAGTAACACCTTTCCAACGATTAGTGTCGTCGGGTGTAAGTTGAAGGCTGTTTCTGGTTTGTTCATCGTTTTCCTCTAAGTTTTACGTTTAGGCTTTTCAATTATTCTGCCATGTAATTACAAGGGGTGTCGTTCGTGCATTCAGATATCTGCTAAGGATGCTGCGTAGCTCATTTGGAGATCAAGGTTCGATTTTCCGGAGGCTGCCTTTGAGGGGGTATCAGCATATAATTCCCCATCAACAGGAGAGCCCATATGTCTCAACCGTATTTCAAACATCACGTCTTTTTCTGCACCAATCAGCGCGGCGAGGGGGAAACCTGCTGCAACAATCGCGGCGCCACCGAGATGCAGACCTATGCCAAGGACCGTATCGGCCAGCTGGGGCTGAAGGGCAAGGGGCTGTGCCGCATCAACAAGGCGGGCTGTCTTGATCGTTGCGATGACGGGCCGGTGCTGGTGGTGTATCCGGAAGGGGTCTGGTACACCTTTATCGACAAGGCCGACATTGATGAAATCATTGATGAACATATCGTTAATGGCCGTATCGTGGAGCGTTTGAAGCTTGATTAATCATTACGCCCAGGAAATCATCAGCGGCCCGCAAGGCGGGCTGGAGACGATTGTGCTGCCGGCCGTGGGCGAAACCCGTGGCATCGCGGTGATTGCGCACCCTAATCCCACCCAGGGTGGAACCAACACCAACAAGGTGGTGCAGATGCTGGCGAAAATCGCCAGCCGTCAGGGTTATGTGGCGTATTGCCCCAACCTGCGTGGCGTGGGCAACAGTGCAGGCGTGCATGATCGCGGTATTGGCGAGGTGGAGGATGTGCTGGCGGTGCTGGCCTTTGCGCGTGCGCGGCATGGCGATCTGCCGCTGTTGCTGGGGGGCTTCTCTTTTGGCACATTCGTGATGGCGCAGGTATGCCAGCAAATCGAGGCGGAAAAAATCATCCTCTGCGGCCCGGCGGTGGGGCGTTTTCCCTTGCCGGCGGTGCCGGCGCACACGCTGGTGGTGCATGGCGAAGAAGACGAGGTGATTCCGCTGGCGCACGTGCTTGACTGGGCACGGCCACAGGCGTTGCCAGTGGTGGTTTTTCCTGGCTGCAGTCATTTCTTTCATGGCCGCCTGACGCACTTGCAGCAAGTGGTCGAGCGCCTCTGGTAGGCGGGGTGCCGCAATGAATCTCCACGGTGAGCTGCTCCCCAGCGATATTTATGGCCTGATCTGGCTGCTGGCCGCCTTGGGCTTGCTTGCGTGTTTCCGGCGGGCACCGTGGGCGCAGCTGACCGATGTTGCCAAGATCAATGCCTGGCTGGGGGCAAGCATCGTGGTTGCGGCAATCTGGTTGCTCAAGGCCGGTGTGCGGCCGAATCTGGATTTGCACCTGTTGGGGGCAACTGCGCTGACGCTGATGGTCGGGCTTTACCTGGCGCTACTGGGTTTGCTGCTGGTGTTGCTGGCCTTAGCCTGGCTGGGCGTGGGTGACTGGCAGAATCTGGCGCTCAACTGGTTGCTGTTGGCCTGGATTCCGGTGTGGATTAGCCATGCCTTGCTGCGTATCTGTCAGCGTAACTTGCCGCCCAATTACTTCATTTATATTTTCGTTAATGCCTTCCTGGGCGGGGCGCTGGCGATGCTGGCTAGCGGCGCCGGATCAGGGCTGTTTCACTGGCTGGCACAAACCTATCCTGCGGATGTGTTGCTGGAAGAGTACCTGCCTTTCTACCTGCTGCTGGCATTTTCCGAGGCTTTTTCTACTGGCATGGCGCTTACCATGTTTGTGGTCTACCGCCCCCAATGGGTGATGACGTTTGATGATGCAGTGTATTTGCGCAAGCGTCATTAAAGCCATTTTGCCCTGCTGACGCCTGCCGGCTTGAGGCAGGGCAGCTGCGCCGGGCCGATACGCGGCCCCGGAAGTTGTATCTATCCTCATGAAATGTCGTGTCTTTCGTGCATGTTCTTGCTTGCACCCCGTCCCACTTGTTGAATCAGTCAGCATTATCTAACGTGTTTCGGCTTTTTTCTTTTGCCTTGAGCTACTCCATCTGGATTTGATGTCTGCTTAAGTTTATGAAATCAATAAAAAAACGCTGGTCATTAAGAAAATTTTGTTTGTGCACAAATGTTTACGATTTAAATAACTATGTAATTGCATTTGACAATGTTATTTTTTGCTTTTAGATTAATTACTCCAATGTCGTAATCCGAACCCGGTTTTGCGGCAGGCAACAAGCTTTCGTCAGTAAAGCACTACCACAATCATCAAGAGGAGACATCATGAAACCTGTATGCCGTTTGTTGGCAGGCCTCGGCTTGTCTGTGATCACCACCACGGCGTTTGCCGCCGTTGAATGCAAGCCGGTTGCCGCCGGTGAAGCCTATGTCAGTTTCCTGACTTCGCCGGGCAAAATGTCGCCCTACGATGGCACCTGCTGGGTCAACGATATTACCGTTACCACCCACGATGGCCTGAAACTGACTGCCAATGTCTTTCTGCCGAAAATCACCAGTGCCGGCCAGAAATTTCCGACCATCATCATGGTGAACAGCTGGGTGATGCCGGAATGGGAATATATCGGTCAAGCGCAGCGTTTGGCCAAAGACGGCTACATCGTCATCGAATACGCCAGCCGTGGCTGGTGGAAATCCGAAGGCCTGGTTGGCACCGCATCGCCGGATGACACCCGCGATGTCAGCTCGGTGGTCGATTATGTCGGCGCCAATCTGCCTTCCGACATGAACAACCTGGCTATCAGCGGTATTTCCTACGGAGCCGGCATTTCCTTGCTGGGCCTGGCCCGCGAGCCGCGTATCAAGACTGCTGCCGCGTTGTCGGGCTGGGGTAGCCTGGTGGATGAGCTGTATTATCAGGATACACCTGATCTGGCATCGACTACGCTGCTGGTCGGCACTGCGCCGATTACCGGCAAGATCCCCGATGAACTCAACCAGATCAGTGTCGACCTGAAAAACCCCGATACCACGCCGCAGCGGGTGCTGGAAATCAAGGCCTGGGCCGATCTGCGTTCGCCGCTGAGCGAGGTGGCCAAGATCAATGCGCGTCGTGCGCCGGTGTTCTACAGCAAGAACTATCAGGATGACATGTTTACCCCCAACTCCAGCCTGAAAATGTTCAGCCAGTTGCAGGGGCCGAAGAAAATGTTGCTGAACAAGGGCTGGCACGCTGCGACAGAGCTGCCGGGCGCGTTGCTGGGCATCGACAATTATCAGTATGAGCAGGTACATCGCTGGTTTGATTACTGGTTGAAAGGTAAAGACAACGGCATCATGAACGAGCCGCAAGTCGATATGGAGATTGAGAACAAGTCGGGCCGTGAACGCCTGGCAAGCTGGCCGGCGCCGAATGTGGCAACCCAGACGCTGAATATTGCTCCCCGCGGCAAGATTCGCTGGGACTGGAACTGTTTCTGTGCCAAAGGCGATGTTGGTTACCTTCAGTCCGCTGTCAGCAGCGATGCCGCCGTTGATTCGATCAATAACAGCCTGGATACCGTAGCCAACTCCGGTATCCCGGTGCTGGGCAATTTGCTTGAAGGTTTCGGTGCGCCGCCTCTTGCCTGGATGCCAGCTGTCCTGCGCGACCATGGCGTGGTTTATAACGGCAAGGCGTTGTCGAGTGAGCTCAAGTTGCGTGGCATGCCCAAGGTTCAGATGCACGTCAAGCCGACCGGTCCGCGTGCGCAAGTGGTTGCCTATCTGTATGACGTCGATGCGCTGGGCTGGGGCAAGCTGATTACTCACGGTGTACGTTCCTTGCATTGGGCGACACCAGGTCAGACCATTTCCTTCCCGGTTGAAATGGATATGGCTGCCTATAACGTTCCGGCTGGGCATCACCTGACTCTGGTGGTGGATACCCGCGATGCCCGGTATGCCAAGCCAAGTGATGGCTGGTTTGGTGTTGATCTGATGTTCTCTGCTGAGCAGAAATCAACATTGAGCATCCCCTACATCAACTGATTTCCTTGTCCTGACGGATGAGTTTTTCCTTACGGCCCGGCAGACATGTCGGGCCGTATTTCATTGGCGCATGCATCTGGCTGAACTATTTACTGTTTTTAACGTCAATGTGATGGTGCCGGTGTGCATTTGCCGGGCGGGGTGCCGGTATGTGCATCGGAAATCTGATGACATTTCGATAGCCAATTGGCATACTTTGCTCATTATTTAGAGTTAAATCTCTAGGGGTATTGCTTTGATTCGTATCAAACTGCGCAGTTCTGTCTATGTTGTTTCTGCAATGAGTGTGATGCTTGCCGGCTGCGGTGGCTCAGGCTCTTCGGGTGGAGACACCCCGGCCAGTGTCAGCACGTATGCCGGTGTCGTTCTGGATGGGCCACTGCAAGGCGCCTCGGTGTTCGCCGATATCAATCGCAATGGCGTGAAAGACCCCGGAGAACCTGTCACCACTACTGATGCCAATGGAAAATACACGCTGCAGATGTCGCGCGATATTTTTCAGCCTCCGGTTATTGTCGAGGTACTGCCCAGCACGGTTGATGCCGACACCGGCAAGGCCGTCGGCAAGTTCTATCGCATGGAGGCGCCGGATGGCGTGTACTCGGTGATCAATCCGATAACATCGATGATCAAGGCGGTGATGTTGGTCAACCCCGGATTAAAACGGACCGAAGCGGAGAGTATTGTCCGTGGTTACCTGAATCTATCCGATACCTACGAAATTTATGCGGATTACACGATTACCGAGCGCCCAGGGGGCGTGAGTGAGGATAAGTGGAAGCGATTCCTCAGCGAATCAGGCCGTGTGCACAATATCGCCCGTATCGCAGCTGCAACCATGGCTGACTACTGGGAGCGTGCGAGCAAAGCTTATGGTGGCTCCATTCCGGCCGACAAGGTTGCCCAGGTACAGAGCGTGCTGGTAGAGGCTACATTGAAGTCGGTTGCACCGATGGCAGGCAGGGTGCCAAACGATGGGCTGGTTGATTTGTCCACGCTTGTCATCTCTGACCCCGGTTTTTCTGCTGATCAGATTGACGCGCGGCTGCGTCAGATGGCTGTCGGGGCAAATGCTTCATTGAGCAAGATTATCGGTGAAGGTGCGGTGCACATGATTCCGTTCAAGGATGCACACGGTAACTATGCACATTTTGTAATGCGCGATGGCGGCAGCAACAATTTTACCGGCCAGGCAGTGAGTGGAATGTCCACGGTTATCCAGAGTGATTTTTCCGAGGCGGAGAATCGCAGTATGCGTGCGCTGGGTAGCACCGATTCGGTATTTGATGGTTCGTTGCGCTATGACTCAACTACTGGCGAAGATATTCTCGGAACCACGGTTAATGCATTCCGCTGGAGATTGGCCAAGTTGCCAACGGCTGGCGAAAAAATGCGTTCGACCATCGATGCCCGTTGGCTCAATAACGAGAACGCCGTGTGGCCGAATGGCGCTCAGATTTATCGCGGTCTGGTGAAAGTCGGTGCATCCGGTTTGCTGGCATATATCAAGGACAGTGCGCAGTATAAAGATGGCCTGTTGCCTGACAGCCTTGTCAGCCTGTATGGCGAAAATTCAGCCTCCGGGTTCAGGCTCGGTAACCTGGGGGTGAGGTTCAAGTCGGGTGATTTCGGTTCGCAGTTTGGCGGTACAACTTCGTTGCAGTCTCTGGCGAACGGTGTCGTTAATCTGCCGCAGGCAGGGCGCTGGGATGTGCGCCGAAATTTTGCCGGGCAGACGTATGTCACGCTGACAGTTCCTGCTGATTATCAGCCAGACATTGCCGATCAGCTGAAAGACCGCCTGTTCTCCAATCTGTCGACACCCTCCAGTGCGTTGATTCAGATCAGCACAACCCAGTACACCCTGGGCTGGTATGTTCCAGAGGGGCGATACGCGGAGCTGATGCTGCTGAATGATGCCGCATTCAATGCACTCAAGGCCAATCTGAAATGGTAATGCTGCCGGTGCCGCTGGTGGATGAGCTTGTTATCATCCGCAATCAGAGTAAGTAAATGTTTTGCAAGTTAAAAGCCCCACAAGCAATTGCTTGTGGGGCTTTTACTTGTATCACATTCACGGCCGGGCTCGCGCTTCCCGGCCTTCGGGCGTAACAGCGTCTCGGTATCAAGCCAGTTGCGGCATGGCCTGGCCACTTGTCTGTACTTGTGCTTGCGGATGCGAAACGGCTTGTGCCAGTTTGCGGAAGTGGTCGCAGCACAGCGCCATCATGCGTTGAGGCTGGCGTACCAGCTTCTGGTCGGCAAACAGGCCGAAGCGGATTTTGCCCGCATACGAGACAATCGACATTCCCAGGCCGATATTGCCGGTTTGTGGCACCCAGAACAGCAGGTCGGTCATGCGCTGGCCGGCTAGGGCACGTTCGCTGCTCGGGCCTTCCAGATTGGAAATCACCATGGTGCCCTTGTCGGTAAACATGTTCAGCGCCAGGTGTTGCAATGGCAATGGCAGGTGGCCGGCGATCGACAGCACTGCGTGGGTGGCATGCGCCTGGCGCGAGGCCTTGAGTTGTTGCAGGCTGGTCTGTACCTGTTGCAGGCGTGCCAGCGGTTCGTTCAGGCCGGTGTTCATGGTTAAGGCAATCAGCCCAAAGTGGTTACCCAGCTCGTGTGCCTTGGCCTTGTCGCGCAGATTGAGTGTGACTGCTGCGCGGATTGTGCCGCCATGAGCAGTATCGCCGGTTTCTGCCAGATAGTCGCGCAGCGCACCGGAAATGGCACCGCACAAGACGTCGTTGACGGTTGCCGCATGGCGTTTGCCGACGATCTTGACCTGATCCAGTGACAGCGATTCCGACCAGCACACCTGCTTGGCGCCACCCGGTTTGCCTTTCATTTGCGAGCGGGTATCGCTGATCAGCGTGGCCAGCTTGCCGGTTTCCAGTGCCACGGCGGCCAGGTGGGCGCCGTTTTGCAGGCTGCGGTTGATGATGCTGTCAGTTTCTGCCGGTGCGGCTTGCACAGGGGCGCAGCCAGTGGCACCCAGTTCGTCGGTGAGCTGGCTGATGATGTGCATCATCGCAATGCCGTCGGCCACGCAGTGGTGAAGGCGGAAAACGATGGCAAAGCCGCTTTCGGGGTTTTCCAGCACGCTCATCATCCACAGTGGGCGATTTTTATCCAGTGGCACGCTCGACAGGCTCGACAGATAGTGCTGCAGTTTGTCCTGCGCCCAGGCTTGCGGCAGGCGGCGGTATTCCACGTGGCTGGCGGGGTCGAAGTGCGGCACTTCCTGCCAAACCGGTTGTTTGTACTGCAACACCACGCGCTGCGAAAAACGCGGGTAGGCTGCCAATCGCTCGCTGATGGTCTGGCGCAAGACGCGGATATCCGGCTTGCCTTCAAACATCATTGCCACATTGATCACCATCAGATTGTGTTTGGTATCCATGCGGTACCAAGCGTAATCCATTTTTGTCATCAATTCGGTTTTCAGCATTTTGTGTGCCCTGGCTGCGAGCCATGTTTATTGATTTGATGAATGGAGTATGAACTCTAATTAAAGAAATGTCATAGTATTTTTTGATAAAAATCCTTGTAAAACAATGGCCTGTTGTATTGTAAGACAATCCCACAGGTCGACAGTCAAATCGTCTTGCCGCTGAATGCCAGTAAATGGTCGGGTTGTCCGACATGTCGCCAGTGGTATGACTGCACAGGCATCGCATTTTGGCCCCGTGTTGCAAGTTGATGCCTTCTGCAGGCCCACATATTGCACCTGACAATTTTCCTGCCTGTTTTTGTCCTGCCTCCAAGCCATAATCTTCTCCATTTTCAGGCCCGAATCGCTGCAAATCCGGCCAATCCTACCTATGCTGGAAAGTCTGGCCATACGTAGGGATTGACGTGATTGCACTGCAACCTTTATTCGAGCGACTGAAACTGTTTTTGGGCCGACCGGCTGTATCCTGGCTGGTACTTGGTGGCTCCGTGCTGGCAACGCTGCTGGTCAGCCTTGATGTTGCGGAGCGCAACCGCGAGTCGATCCGGCTGCAGTTGCAGCAAGAGGCAGAACATCAATCGCGTAATCTGCGCGGAAAGCTGCACGGCTACACCCATATGCTGATAGGGGGCAAGGCGCTGTTCGACGCCAGTGACAGCGTCACAGCAACCGATTGGCAACAGTATTCACAATCGCTCGAAATGGACCACACCCTGCCCGGATTGCAGGCATTTGGCTTCAGCCGGTATCTGGGTGCAGCAGATCTGTCTCAAGTCACACAGGCTGCCAGGCTGGGTGATGCGT
Organism: Pseudomonadota bacterium; assembly: GCA_030917985.1. GTDB lineage: Bacteria > Pseudomonadota > Gammaproteobacteria > Burkholderiales > SCOH01 > CALMFQ01. Next base: position 14,305 of record JAUPTR010000159.1, read on the forward strand.
TCCGGATCTGGCCGCAAGGTCAGCGCGAGCGTTATGCGGTGGTGCAGATGGTTGAGCCGCCAAGTGCCGAAAACCGTCTGTTGATTGGCTTTGACGGCTACAGCGATCCCGCCTGCCGTACAGCCATGGATCATGCCCGCGACAGCGGTGAACCGGCCATGAGCGCAATGGTGCCGCTAAAGCTCAGGCAGGGTGGCACACCAGGCATCATGATATTTGTGCCGGTGTATCGGCATAAGCTGCCTTTGCACACCATCGAACAGCGCCGTGCCGCGCTGTATGGTTTTGTTTTCGGTGCCTTCCGTGCTCGCGACATGCTGCAGCACATCTACGATGCGGACGATGCCAAGGTTGATGTCCAGTTGCTCGATGCGGCCGGGCAGGGTGCGCTGCTGTTCAGTTCACTTGGCAAGCATTCCCGTGAGGGCGCCACCACCAGCCTGTCTGGCTTGAGCGATCGCGGCAAAGCGAGTGACGCAGCAGATCAGCCTCAAATCACGCAGGCGGCAAGGCCGCACATTACAACGGTTGAATTCGGCGGCAGGCGCTGGGAGGCCCGTTTTTTTTCGCGCCCGACACTTGGCGGCAATCATCCGGGCAGCTTGTCACCGCTGCAGGTGCTTTTGATCGGCCTGACCGGCAATCTGCTGCTGTTTGCGGTGCTGCATGAGCAGATTCGCCATCGGCGTGAGCAGAGTTATGTTGCCCAGGCCTTGCGCGCCAGCCGGGATCGTTTCAGTGCGCTGGTTGACAATGTGCCGGGCACCGTATTCAGGTGTGAGCCGGGATCACCCTGGAAAATCCTGTTCATGGGAGGGGAAACCGAAGTCAGCACCGGCCACCCGATCGGCCGCTTCATTAGCGGCGACATGTACTACAGCACGCAGATTCATCCGGATGATCTGCCCGGCATCGAAGCGCTTGCCTATCAGGCTATCAGGCAGCACACCGGCTGGGTGATCGAATACCGGGTGCGCCATTGCAGTGGTCAGTGGCGCTGGGCCAAGCTGCATGCCCGTGCCGTTTACGACACCAACGGCCAGCCGCTGTTTGCCGATGGCGTGATTTTCGACATTACCGCCGCCAAACAGGCAGAACAGGACTTGCACGCACTGACCGATCATCTGTCCGTTGCTGTTTACCGCTACCGGCTTGAAGCGGATGGCCAACCGAGGGTGTTGTATGTCAGCAGTGCAATACGTGATCTGTTCGGCGTATCGGCAGAAACGGCGATGCAGGATGCCGGCCAGTTGTTCCAGCGCATACACCCGGAGGATTTGCCCGGCTTTATCGCTGCCGACCGCGTCGCGTCAGATGCGCTGGCCGAATTCAGCCATGGAATGCGGATCGTGCGTGATGACGGGCAGGTTCGCTGGCTTTATCTGAATTCGGTGCCACAGCAGATGGCTGATGGTAGCTATGCCTACAACGGCTTTATTGAGGACGTCACCGCCCGCCGGCAGGCGCAGCAGCAATTGCAGCACAGCGAGGCCAAGCTGCGCCGGCTGATCGACACCGCCACCGAGGGTATCTGGAGCATTGATGCCAATCTGTGCACCCGCTTCGTCAACCAGTCGCTGCTTGACATGCTGGGCTACCAGGCGGAAGAAATGCTGGGGCGCCGGATTGATGAATTCCTGTTTCCTGAAGATGTTGCCGATCATCAGCAGCAAATGGCATTGCGCAAAGCAGGCCAGAGCACCCGCTACGAGCGCCGGGCGCGCTGCAAGGACGGCAGTGAACGCTGGTTTCTGGTTTCGGCGCGCAGCATCGAGGACGAACAGGGTCGCTTCGATGGCTCGTTTGCCATGGTCAGCGATATCACGGCCATCAATCAGGCACGCCAGGCGCTCGCCGAGCGCGAATCGCTGTTGCAACAGATTTTTGATACCTCCAGCGTCGGTATTTTCCTGGTTGACGGCAGCGGCGTCATTACACATGCCAACCGGCGGATGGCAGAAATGTTTCATTGCAGCATCGAGCAAATGGTTGGCAGCGAATATGTCAGCCATGTCCACCCACGCGAGCGGCATGTCTCGCGGCAGCGGATGCTGGCATTGCTGAAAAGTGAAATTGGCGCGGTAGACCTCGAACGACTCTACTGGCGCGCTGACGGCAGCTCGTTCTGGGGCAATCTGACCGGCCGGCGCTTTGTTGATCCGCATGGCGCCGAGATGGGGCTGCTTGGTGTGATTGCCGACATCACCGACCGCCATGTTTTTGAGGAGGAGCTGCGGGTGGCGGCCACCACCTTCCAGATCCAGGAAGGCATCATCGTCACCGATCCGGCTGGCGTGATCCTGCGTGTCAACCCCGCATTCAGCGACACCACTGGCTACAGCGCCGCAGAAGCCGTCGGCAAAACCCCGGCAATACTGCGCTCATCCCGGCACGATGCGCTGTTTTTCCGTGAAATGTGGGCCAGCCTGCTGCAAGCAGGCAAATGGCAAGGCGAATTGTGGAACCGGCGCAAATCCGGCGAGGAATATCCTCAATGGCTGGCCATTACCGGCGTGCGCGACGAGAACCAGCGTGTAACGCACTATGTGGGCGCCTTCCATGACATCACCGAACGCAAGGCGGCCGAAGAAGAAATCCGCAATCTTGCCTTTTACGACCCGCTTACCCAGCTGCCCAACCGGCGCCTGCTGATGGACCGCCTGCAGCAAGGCCTGGCATCCAGTGCGCGTAACGGCCTGTATGGCGCCCTGATCTTCATTGATCTGGATAACTTCAAAACCCTCAACGACACGCTCGGCCACGACCTGGGCGACCAGCTGTTGCTGGCCGTGGCCCGCCGCCTGCAGGGCAGCGTGCGTGAAGGCGATACCGTAGCCCGCCTGGGGGGCGATGAATTCATCGTCATGCTGCCGGCGCTGCATGCATCGGCTACCCAGGCGGCAACACAGGTTGAGCTGATCGGTGAAAAAATCATCAGTGAGCTGAACCCCGCCTATCAACTGGGCAAGCACGAGGTGCGCAGCACCCCCAGCCTCGGCATTACCCTGTTCCACGCGCACGAGGCCAGTGTCGAAGAGCTGCTCAAACGCGCCGATATGGCCATGTATCAGGCCAAGGCCGCTGGCCGCAATACGCTGCGTTTCTTCGATCCGCAAATGCAGCAACGCATCAACGCCCGCGTCGAGCTGGAAAGCGAGTTGTATCAGGCCATCGAGAGGCACGAATTCGAGCTCTATTACCAGCCCCAGGTGGATCGCAGCGGTTGCTGTGTCGGTGTCGAGGCGCTGATCCGATGGCCCAGCCCGCGACGCGGCATGGTGTCGCCGGCTGAGTTCATTCCACTGGCCGAAGAAACCGGGCAAATCCTCTCCATTGGCCATTGGGTGCTGCTGCAGGCCTGCGAGCAACTGGCGCGCTGGCAGCACGATCCGCTGACTGCCGGGCTGACCATTGCCGTCAACGTCAGCCCCAAGCAGTTCCGCCTGCCGGTGTTTGTTGAAGAGCTGCGGCAGATGCTGCAGCACACCGCAGCCAATCCGGCCCGGTTGAAACTGGAGCTGACCGAAGGCATGCTGCTGTCCGACATCGATGACGCCATCACCAAAATGAATGCCGTGCAGGCGCTGGGCGTACAATTTTCGCTGGATGATTTCGGCACCGGTTATTCGTCGCTCTCGTATCTGAAGCAGCTGCCACTCAATCAGATGAAAATCGACCAGTCATTTGTGCGCGACATACTCACCAACTTCAACGACACCGCCATTTGCCGCGCCGTGATTGCGCTTGGCAAAAGCCTGGGCTTGCGGGTGATTGCCGAAGGGGTGGAAACCGAAGCACAGTGGACGCTGCTGCAGGCAGAGGGGTGCGACGAAGCCCAGGGCTACCTGTTTGCCCGCCCGCAGCCGATCCCGCAACTGGAAACCTGGCTGCGCAGCCGCCCGGCCGGGCCCACCGCCTGACAGGAGCCACATGCCTTCCCCAGCCCGCCCGCTGCCTGCCTGTGCCAGCTTTTACCACCTGCCAAATACACATATCACCGGCCGGGCCTGCCGTGGCCTGGCCTGTTTTGCTGCCCGTGCCGATGCACCGCAGCGCTGGCAGCAGGCGTGTGGCAGTGCCACTTCGCTGTATTGCCTGGGGCAATGTCACCAGGGGCCGGCCCAGGCCGGTGACCATGCCTCACCCGTCATCCGCACTCACTGCCGCCAGCCGGTATTGCTGACCACGCTGTCCGGCAAGCCTGACGATTCGCTGGCCTGCTATCAGCAGCGGGGAGGCGGTGCCGCCTTGCGCATGCTGCTGCCGTTGCCTGCAAGCGCCGCCATCGGGCAACTGGAAACAGCCGGGCTGCGCGGTCGCGGTGGCGCCGGTTTTCCGGCTGCGCGCAAATGGGCGGCGGTTGCCGCTGCCGGTGGTGTGCAGAAATATGTGGTGGCCAATGCCGACGAAGGTGATCCCGGCAGCTTCAGCGACAAAGTGTTGCTGGAGCAAAACCCGTTTCAGTTGATCGAGGCGATGATCATTGCCGGCATCACGCTTGGTGCAACACAAGGCTACATCTACCTGCGGTGCGAATACCCGGCCGCCGCTGGCGTTCTGCAGCAAGCCATCCGGCAAGCGTATGCCGCCGGCTGGCTTGGCGCGGCAGTGCTGGGTTCAAGCCATCACTTCGAGTTGCAACTGGTAATCGGCCATGGCAGTTATCTGTGCGGTGAAGAAACCGCGATGCTCAACGCCATCGAAGGCCAACGCCCGGAAGTGCGATTGCGCCCGCCCCAAATCAGCGAGCATGGCCTGTTCGGCCAGCCAACGCTGGTCAACAACGTTGAAACCCTGTGTGCCGTGCCGTGGATTGTTGAGCACGGCGGCGCAGCGTATGCGGCGATGGGCACAGCCAACAGCAAAGGCACCAAGCTGCTGTCGCTGAATTCGCTGTTCAACCGGCCTGGCCTGTACGAAGTTGAATTCGGCATCACCATCCGCCAGATCGTCGATGAGCTGGGCGGCGGCTTGCGTCGCGGGCAGTTAAAAGGCGTGATGATCGGCGGCCCGCTGGCCGGCATTATGCCGCCGGCCTTGCTGGATACGCCGCTCGACTACGAAGCCCTGCATGCCATCGGCTGCGCGGTTGGCCACGGTGGCGTGATCGCTTTTGCTGACGACAGCCCGATTGCCGCCATCGTCGCTGAAGTGTTCCGCTTCGGCGCCGGCGAATCGTGCGGCAAATGCACGCCTTGCCACCTTGGCAGCCCGGAGCTGGCGCGCAGCTTCGAAGCAGTTCTGGCTGGTGCCAAAATGCCGCGCCAGCGCTGGCACGAATTGATCGCCGCGCTTGCCGACGGCAGCCTGTGCGGCCATGGGCGAGGGCTGGCGGAATTCGCTTTGGCCATTGAGCGCCACTATCCGCAGGAGCTGGCGACATGTTTCGTCTAACCATCAACGGTACCCGATTCGAATGTCCCGCCGGTACGTTGCTGCTGCAGGCGCTGCAAACGGCTGGCGCCAGTGTGCCGCATCTGTGCCACGACGACCGTCTGAAGCCCTATGCTGGCTGTCGCCTGTGCCTGGTGGAAATCGACGGCGAAGCGCGGCCGGTGGCCAGTTGCGCCGCCGAAGTGCGCGACGGCATGGTCATCCGCACCGAGACACCCGCGTTGTTGGCCTTGCGTAAAACCAACCTTGGCCTGCTGGCAACGCATTACCCGGCCGAGGCGCTGGTTAACGAGCCGCAACACCCGCTGCATCAATGGTTCGCAGAATACGGCGTGAGCCCCTGTAGGTCGGACTTCAGTCCGACTGCGGCGTATCCGGGTCAAGCAGGCGACAGCGTCGGGTTAAAACCCGACCTACAAAAGCCGGGGTTCCGCGACGAGTCTCACCCTTATCTCGGTGTCGATATGTCGCGCTGTATCCACTGCAACCGCTGCGTGCGTATCTGCGACGAAGTGCAGGGGCAAAACGTGTGGGCGGTGTGGGGGCGTGGTGAAACCACGCACGTGGCGCCGGCCAACGGCAACACCCTGATTCAGGCCGGTTGTGTCTCCTGCGGTGCCTGTGTTGATAGCTGCCCCAGTGGTGCCTTGTACGACAAGCGCAGCCCGCAGGTCGTGGAAAAATGGACGCGCAGCACCTGTGTCTATTGCGGCGTCGGCTGCCAGATGCAAGTCGGCAGTGCCGCTGGCAAAGTGGTGCATATTCGCCCGGCGGACAGCCCGGTCAATCGCGGCCATTTGTGCGTGAAAGGCCGCTACGCCTTCGAATTCAACCACGCGCCGGATCGCATCACCACGCCGATGCTGCGTGATGGCGATCACTGGCGCCCGGTTTCGTGGGATGAGGCGCTGGACTTTACGGCCGGCCGTCTCAAGCAGATTGTCGCCGAATATGGCGCCGACGCCGCTGGCGTGCTCGGCTCGGCACGTGCCACCAATGAAGAAAACTATCTGGCGCAGAAATTTGCGCGGCTGGTGCTTGGCACCCACAACGTTGATTGCTGCGCCCGCGTTTGCCATCAGCCATCGGCCAAGGCGCTGAAAACCATGCTCGGCACCGGTGCCGCGACCAATGCTTTCGACGATATCGAAATCGCGCAGACCATCATGATCTGCGGCTGCAACCCGACCGAGAATCACCCGATTGTCGGTGCCCGCATCAAGCAGGCAGTGCGCAACGGCGCCAGGCTGATTGTGGTCGACCCGCGCCGCACCGAGCTGTGTGATTACGCGGATATTCATCTGCCAGTGCGCCCCGGCCACAATGTGCAACTGTTCAACGCGCTGGCTGCGACCATCATTGAAGAAGGTCTGATCGACCGCGAATTCATCGCCGCGCGGGTGGATGATTTCGACGCCTACGCCCGCTTCATCCGCGACTATGCCCCGGAAAATGTTGCAGAAGCGTGCGGCGTGCCCGCCGCCGACATCCGCGCTGCAGCGCGGCTGTACGCCCAGGCCAAGCCGGCGATGTGTTTCCACGGCTTGGGCATGACCGAACACCTGCAAGGCACCGAAGGCGTGATGACACTGATCAACCTCGCCTTGCTCACCGGCAATCTCGGCAAACCCGGCAGCGGCATCAACCCGCTGCGCGGCCAGAACAATGTGCAAGGCTCGGCGCATATGGGCTGCGAGCCGGCGACGCTAGCCGGCTCGCAGGGCTTTGCCGAAGCCGCGCGCTTTGAAGCGGCCTGGGGCCAGGCGTTGCCGGCTTCGCCCGGCAAGGATCTGCTGCAAATGCTCGATGCCGCGTTGGCGGGCCAGTTCAAGGCGTTATGGGCATTCGGCTACGACATCTACCCAACGCTGGCGAACATGTCGCAAACCGGCCAAGCGCTGCAGCAACTGGAATTGGTGATCGTGCAGGACCTGTTCCTCAACGAAACCGCCAAGGCCTTCGGTCATGTATTCCTGCCCGCCGCCAGCGTGTTCGAGCGTGACGGCACGTTCATGAACTCCGATCGTCGCGTGCAGCGGGTTCGCCAGGCCGTGCCGCCGCCGGGCGATGCCAAGCCGGATGGGTGGATCATCCAGCAACTGGCGGCCCGGATGGGCCACCCGCAGGGCTTTGAATTCGCCAGCGCCGAAGCGGTC
>JAUPTR010000022.1 GCA_030917985.1 Pseudomonadota bacterium
AGTGAATCCCCCAGCCCCTGCTCGGTCCAGATCAACAAGGGCGAATCCAGCTTCTGCCCCTGCCACTGTGGTACATCGGGGAAACGGTGCAGACCCGCACCACCATCAAAATTGCGCCAGCGACCTTCATAGCGGGCCAAGCCACGCGGATAATCGCCCAGCATCAGCTCGACAATAGCCAGATTGCCCGTCGCTTTGGCGAACTCAGGCGACTGCTGCAGGCACCAGCGATATTCGTTCGCAGCATCCTCCAGCCGCCCCAACTCTTTCAGCGCATTGCCGCGATTAAAATGCCCCGCCAGCGAATCTGCTTGCAGTGCCAATGCCGTATCTACCGCTTGCAAGGCTTCAGCGGGTCTATCCAGATCACACAACACCGCCGCGCGGTTGTTATGCGCATCGACATAATCGGGGCGCAGACGGCAGGCCGCATCCAGGCACAACAGCGCATCATCAAGCTGCGCCTGCTCACGCAGCAGGCACGACAGATTGTTGTAGGCATCGGGATATTGCGGATTGATCTCCAGCGCCAGATGGAAGGTACGCACAGCCTGAGCAACATTACCTTGTTGATGCAGCAATGTCGCCAGCAGGGTCAGGACTTGCGGATTGGCGGGTTGTAGCGCCAACAACTGCTGATATAACTGCAGTGCAACCTCTACCTGCCCGGCGTTGTGCGCGGCCACTGCCTGTTGCAACAGATCGCCGCTCCCCCCTGCGCCGGTCATGCAGTAACAGCAGGAAACAACACGTCGGTAAAACCAAACGCTCGTGGGTCACTCAAGCGCATCGGGTACAGCACGCCTTGCAGATGATCACACTCATGCTGCACCACTCTGGCATGAAAACCATCCACACTGCGATCTATCGACTGACCATACTGATCGAAGCCCTGATAACGCAGGCGGGAATAACGCGCCACCACCCCACGCAAGCCCGGTACCGACAAACAGCCCTCCCAGCCGTCTGCCTGCTCATCCGACAAGGGTGTCAACTGTGGATTGAGCAAAACGGTGAACGGCACCGGGTCTGCATCCGGATAACGGGGATTAGGGCGCGGTGTCGGGCTGCCGAAAATCACCAACTGCAGACTGATGCCGATTTGCGGCGCGGCGATACCTGCGCCATCGTTGGCTAACATGGTATCCAGCAAGTCCTGCACCAGCGCATGTAATTCGGGAGTATCAAATTCACGAACCGGCTCGCTGACCAGAAGCAAGCGCGGGTCACCCATCCGCAACACCGGCTTAATCGCCATCGGCCTCGACCACATATTCAAGAATGGTGCGCACTCGCATCATCGCATCGTCCAGAATCGGCCCCACGCTATTGATATCGACATGTTGCTTGCTATCGCCACGGCCGGCGGCATGATTGGCAACCACGGCAATGCTGGCGTAGGAAATCCCCTGCTCACGCGCCAGTGCCGCTTCCGGCATACCGGTCATGCCCACCATATCGCCCCCGTCACGCTCCAGGCGATTGATTTCGGCTGCGGTTTCCAGGCGAGGGCCCTGGGTAGCGGCATACACACCGCCATCCAGCAGCTCGATCTTGGCAAGTTTGGCCGCCTTCAGCACCCGTTTGCGCAGTTTCGGGCAATAGGGCTCGGTGAAATCGATATGCGTGACCGGCTTCTCGCCACCTTCAAAAAAGGTGAATTTGCGGCCGTAGGTATAGTCGATCAGCTGGTTGGGCAAAATCAGCTTACCCGGCCCCAGATCGCTGCGAATGCCACCAACCGACGCCACGGCAACAATCCGGCTGACATGTTGTGATGCCAGTGCCCAGATATTGGCGCGGTAGTTGATTTCGTGTGGCGGAATGGTGTGGCCGTAACCGTGGCGCGCCAGAAACACCACATTGTGATCCTTGATACGCCCAAACGTGAGCGCGCCGGAAGGTTCACCGTAGGGAGTGCGAATCACCTGACGATGGGTAATTTCGAGATTGGCGAGTTGGGTCATGCCCGTTCCGCCGATAATTGCCAGCATATGCTCTCCTCAACCTGAATGCCGCCAACTGCAAACAACTTGCAGCCGCAGCGCGCCTTTGGCGCATTTTTTTCATTATGGAAGAGAAAACGGGGCCGCGCCAGTAGTGGCGCGGCCCCGCGAGGTTTGCTGCAAGCAATGAAATGACTTATTTGCCCAGATTGGCGCAGAATTGTTTCATGTATTCGCCAAATTCGGCACCGGTTTCCGGATGCTTCAGGCCATAGGCCAAAGTCGCTTTCAGATAACCCAGTTTCGAGCCGCAGTCATAACGCACACCTTCGAATTCCTGCGCGAATACGGCTTCGTATTTGAGTAAGGCAGCAATACCGTCAGTCAACTGGATTTCGCCACCGGCCCCCGGCTGCACGTTCAGCAACATGTCGAAAATACGCGGCGTGAGGATGTAGCGACCGACTACGCCCAGCGTCGACGGCGCCACCTCTGGTTTCGGCTTTTCGACAATCGATTCAACACGATGGAACTTATCGGCTTCCGGGCCCGCCTTGACGATGCCGTAAGAACCGGTTTCTTCGCGAGCCACATTCTGTACGCCGAGAATCGAGCAATGGGTGCGATCAAATTCTTCCACCATTTGCTGCATCACCGGCTTTTTTGCATCCACCAGATCGTCCGCCAGAATCACCGCAAACGGCTCGTTACCCACCACCGACTGTGCGCACAAAACGGCATGCCCCAAGCCCAAAGCCTCAGTCTGGCGGATGTAGATGCAGGTAACGTTTTTCGGAATGATCGACTGCACCAGCTCCAGCATCTGTTTTTTATTGCGTGCTTCGAGCTCGGTTTCCAGTTCGTAGGCCTTGTCGAAGTGATCTTCGATCGAGCGCTTGTTGCGGCCGGTGATGAAAATCATCTCGGTGATGCCGGCCTGCACCGCCTCTTCCACCGCGTACTGAATCAGCGGCTTGTCGACCACCGGCATCATTTCCTTGGGGCTGGCCTTGGTCGCGGGAAGAAAACGCGTCCCCATTCCGGCTACCGGAAATACCGCCTTGCGAACTTTTTGCATGCTTAATCCTGTATCTGACTGGCGCAACACGCGCCTGAAATAAAAAAACAAATTTGTGCGAATAATAACATTTCATGCCATTCGCATCAGATGATTATTCGAGCAACAACTCCAGCATCTGTGCCTCATCCAGCACAGGAATACCCAACTCCTGCGCCTTGACCAGCTTGCTGCCCGCTTCCGTTCCGGCAACCACATAATCGGTTTTTTTCGAGACACTGCCAGCCACCTTGGCGCCTGCAGTCTCGAGTCTTGCCTTGGCGTCATCACGCGACAGCGTTGGCAGTGTGCCGGTCAAAACAAAGGTTTTGCCCGACAGTTTAGTGTTGCTTGATGACAGTTTTTCAATTGCCGGCCAATTCACCCCTGCCGCACGCAATTGTTCGATCACTTCGACGTTATGCGCTTCGGCAAAAAAATCGACGATGCTTTGCGCCACCACCGGTCCGACATCCGCCACTGCCAGTAACTGCTCGACATCGGCATGAATCAGCGCATCGATATCGCCAAAATGCCGTGCCAGATCCTTGGCTGTCGCCTCGCCGACATTGCGAATACCCAGCGCGTAGACAAAACGCGGCAAAGTCGTGTTCTTGCTGGCCTCAATCGCTGCCAGCAGATTACCGGCAGACTTTTCGGCCATGCGTTCCAGTGCGGTCAATTTGGCCAGACCCAGCTTGTACATGTCCGCCGGTGTGCGCACGATGCCTTCATCGACCAGCTGCTCGACCAGCTTCTCGCCCAGGCCGTCGATATCCATCGCCTTGCGGCTGGCAAAGTGCCACAGCGCCTGTTTGCGCTGCGCCGAGCAGAACAGGCCGCCGGTGCAACGACTGATGGCCTCGCCCTCTTCCTTGACCACGTGCGAACCACACACAGGACAGGTTTTAGGCATCTCGAACGGTGCGAACTCGGGTTCCTGCGCCTGATCAAACAAATCCTTGCCCGGCACCTGCCGATACGGCCGCCGCTCGGGCACGATGCCGACTACTTCCGGAATCACGTCGCCAGCGCGGCGCACAATCACGGTGTCGCCCACCCGCACGTCCTTGCGCTGGATTTCATCCTGATTGTGCAGCGTGGCATTGGTCACCGTCACGCCACCAACAAACACCGGCTTGAGGCGTGCCACCGGGGTTAATGCGCCGGTGCGGCCCACTTGCACATCAATCGCCTCAACCGTGGTCAGCGCTTCTTCTGCGGGATACTTGTGGGCAATCGCAAAGCGCGGTGCGCGTGAGACAAAACCCAGCTCCTGCTGTGCCGCCAGCGAGTTGACCTTGTACACCACGCCGTCGATATCGAATGGCAGGCCGGGCCGCTGGCGGCCGATATCGGCGTAATAATCGAGCAAGCCCTGCACACCCTTAACCACGCTACGCTGCTGGCACAAGGGCAGGCGCATTTCACCCAGCCAGTCCATCAGCTCGCTCTGGCTACGCAACAACGGTTCACCTTCGGCAGAGCCGATGTTGTAGGCGAAAAAAGCCAGCCGGCGCGATGCAGTAATGCGTGAATCGAGTTGCCGCAGGCTGCCGGCAGCGGCGTTGCGCGGATTGGCAAAGCGTTTTTCGCCTTTGGCGTCCTGTTCCTGGTTCAGGCGTTCAAAGTCGGCACGCAACATCAGCACTTCGCCACGCACCTCAACAAACGCCGGTACACGCGGGCCTTCCAGCCGCAGCGGGATGCTGCGAATGGTGCGGATATTGGCCGTAACATCTTCTCCACTATATCCGTCACCACGCGTCGCGGCCTGACTCAGCACGCCATCAACGTAGACCAGACTGATCGCCAGCCCATCGAACTTCGGGCCAACCTCATATTCGACCACATCGCCCGCCACCACCTCGCGCACGCGGCGGTCAAACGCCTCGATGTCTTCATCGCTGAAGGCGTTATTCAACGACAACATGGGTGTCCGGTGGCTGAACGGCTGGAACTCCGGTAAAGGAGAACCACCCACCCGCTGCGTCGGCGAATCGGCTGTCAACAGGCTGGGGTGTTGTTGCTCCAACTGCTGCAGCTCGGCAAACAAACGGTCGTATTCGGAATCGGGGACTTGCGGATCGTCGAGGACGTAATAGCGGTGATTGTGATACTCAAGCTGCTCGCGCAACGCCGCTGCGCGAGCAATCAAGTCAGAGCCGGACATCAGGCAAACAGTCTCAGTGCCAGCGGGCTACCGGGCTCGATGCCGCGCAGTTGCATGCGATTGTAGATATCGGTCAGCTGGCGCTTGATGCTGCCCAGCCCCTGTTCATTGAGCGGGCGACGATTGTCGTCCACCAGCTCGCCATCCACCGATTCGGCCAGATGTTTTGCCAAGGTGGCAACCCGTTCGAACACGCTGATGCCGCCAATGACACGCGGCACATCAAACAGCAACGTCACCGCGTTGAGCTTCATCTGGCGCATGGTGGCCGATGAGAAAGACTCCTGTCCCAGATTACACATCGAGAACAGCGTCTGACCATTTTCATTGCGGTAATGGAACAGGCCATCGTCAGCCAGCTCCATGCCCGCGGCTTCGCACAGCGAGCGAATCTTGGTTGCCGGGAACGGCGTGCCGTCGCGGCTGACGATATTCAGGCCGATCAGCACGTCCACTTCGGCGCAGAAGGCATCCAGCTCACCTGCCGCCTGCAGTGCCGGCTGGCGTTGCGGCAGTTCGACATTGGCGCCGATATCGGCAGCCAGTGCATGCACAATACGCACAAATTCCAGCAATTGCGACTCGGCCAGCGGGCCTTTGCGGTCGGCCAGTTGCAGGCCGGCACGAATCTGGCTGTAACTGTGTGCCGAGCCGGGGGTAATCGGCTGCCAGCCTTCGCCGTCGATCAGACCCATCCAGCGCACCGGCTTGCCCAGCTGCCCGGCATCTTCGATAGCCACCAGCAGCTTGTGCGCCGGCACTGGCTCAACCAGCACAAAATCGGCGATGAAATCGACCACGGATTCCAGCACCGGATCAACCCGCGATGCGGCAATGGTATTACCGGTACCGGGCACTGGCGCTTGGGGCACTGCTGTGCGCGGCGCGGCCACCGGGTTAACCGGCATCGACAGGCTCGGTTCCAGCCGCTGCGTGTCGCTTGATGCACGCGCCGCAGTTTTGGGCTTGGGCTCCAGCAACACATCCTGCGCCGGCTTTTCAAAAGCCTGCTCTGCCTTGCGGCGGAAGCTGCGTTCCTGCCACCAGTTAAGGCCAAAGACGCCACCTACGATGGCAACGCCAGCCAGAATCATTCCGATTTGAAAGTCGCTCATGCCGGGAAAATTCAATCCAAAAAAGTCGGGCGAGTGCCGACCAGAGACTTATTATTGTCCAGCATGACAATGCCGACGACAACTATTTTTGCCGCTTTAAAATATAATCAAACGCTAAATCTGCACTGTTTCACGCATTGTCAGCGCCTGCTCGATGTCTACCGCCACCACCCGCGACACGCCTTTTTCCTGCATGGTGATGCCGATCAGCTGGTCGGCCATCTCCATGGTGATCTTGTTGTGGCTGATATAGAGGAACTGCGTATGCGCCGACATGCGCTTGACCATCTCGCAAAAACGTCCGGTGTTGGCGTCATCCAGCGGCGCATCCACCTCGTCCAGCAGACAGAACGGCGCCGGGTTGAGCTGAAACAGCGCAAACACCAGGCTCAGCGCAGTCAGCGCCTTTTCTCCGCCCGACAACAAATGGATCGAACTGTTTTTCTTGCCCGGCGGTTGCGCAATCACCTGAATGCCGGCATCGAGAATGGTTTCGCCAGTCATCACCAGCCGCGCCTGTCCGCCGCCGAACAATAAGGGAAACAGCTCGCTCATCGATGCATTGACCTGATCAAAGGTGCTTTGCAGCAACTCGCTCGATTCCTTGTCGATTTTGCGGATTGCGCTTTCCAGCATGTCCATTGCCTGATTCAGGTCGTCCGCCTGCGAATCGAGGTAGAGCTTGCGTTGGCTGGATTCGTTCAGCTCCTGCATTGCCGCCAGATTCACGGCACCAAGCGCCTCGATCTGCTGCGTCAGGCTGCCGATCTGCGCCTGCAGGCTGGTGGCCCGGGCGTTGCCGAGCAAAGGCAGCAAAGCGGGAATATCTGCGCCGTTATCGCTTAACTCCTGCGCATAACGCTCGCTGGCGAGCCGCGCCTCTTGCGCTTTCAGGCGCAATTGGCCAATGCCGTCGCGCAGCGGGTCGAGCCCCTGCTCCAGCCGCAGTTTGCCAGCCTCGCTCTCGC
>JAUPTR010000160.1 GCA_030917985.1 Pseudomonadota bacterium
AGTTTGTGATGAAGGACGCTTACTCCTTCCACAGCAGCTTCGAAAGCCTGCAGCAGACTTACGAGGTGATGTACCGCACCTATTCGAGTATTTTCAAGCGTCTGGGGCTGACATTCCGTGCGGTGGCTGCCGATACCGGGGCCATTGGCGGCTCGGGCTCGCATGAATTCCACGTGTTGGCGGATTCCGGCGAAGATGCGCTGGCGTTTTGTCCGGATTCGGATTTTGCTGCCAACGTGGAGTTGGCTGAAGCATTGCCTCCGGCTCACGCTCGTGCCGCTGCCACTGAAAACATGCGCGAAGTGGATACCCCCAAACAGACGGCCTGTGCCGATGTGGCTGCGTTGCTGGGTATCGGTGTGGAGCGCACGGTCAAGGCGATTGCGCTGATGGCTCCGCGTGAAAATGGCTGGCAGTTCTATCTGGCGCTGCTGCGTGGCGATCATTCGCTGAACGAAGTAAAAGCCGGCAAGCTGGAGGGGCTGGATGGTTTCCGTTTTGCCACTGACGAAGAAATCCGTAGCCACCTGAATTGCCCGCCGGGCTTCATCGGGCCGGTTGGCGTGGATGCTGCACAAGTGCAGGTAATTTCCGACCGTGCGGTAGCGGTGATGAGCGATTTTGTCTGCGGTGCCAACAAGCCCAAGTTTCACCTGGCAGGCGTCAATTTTGGCCGTGATTTGCCTGAGCCGTTGCTGGTTGCGGATATCCGCAATGCAGTGGCGGGTGATCCAAGCCCGGATGGCAAGGGCAAGCTGGAAATCTGTCGTGGCATCGAAGTCGGCCATATCTTCCAGTTGCGCACCAAATATGCGGAAGCCATGAACTGCACCTATCTGGATAAAGAAGGCAAAACCCAGACCATGGAAATGGGCTGTTATGGTATTGGCGTGTCGCGCATTGTGGGCGCGGCCATTGAGCAGAACTTTGACGATAAGGGCATCATTTTCCCGCAGGCGATGGCGCCGTTCGAGGTGGTGATTGTGCCGATCGGTTATCACCGTAACGAACTGGTCAAGACTGAAGCCGACAAGCTGTATGCCGAACTGAGTGCTGCCGGCATCGATGTGGCGCTGGATGATCGGGATGAGCGTCCGGGTGTGATGTTTGCCGATATGGAGCTGATTGGTATTCCGCATCGGATTACCCTCGGCGAGCGTGGCCTGAAGAACGGCGAAATCGAGTATCAGGGGCGGCGCGACAGCGCGGCGACGGTTTGGCCATTGGCTGATGCGCAAAAGCAGATTACATTGAAGTTATGCGCCGCCTGATCCTGATTGCTTGCTTGTTTGCCGCTAACACCTGGGCGGGTGCCCAGCGTGAAGAGGGGTTGTCGGCCAGTGTGCAGGCTTCACTGCAGCGGGCGGTGGCGGATGTTGCCGCGCCAAGACTGGTTTTTGATAACGAAATCGAGGCGCAACGCTGGATCGGCGATATGTCGACCCGTCTGCAAAAACGCATGCCGGATGCCGATATGCGGCGCTTGTTCCTGACTTCGGTGCATTACGAGGCAACCCGCGCCGGGCTGGATCCGCAATTGGTGCTTGGCCTGATTCAGGTCGAATCGGGTTTCCGCAAATATGCCATCTCCAGCTCGGGTGCGCGTGGTTTCATGCAAGTGATGCCGTTCTGGGTGCGCTCGATTGGCACCGACGAACATAATCTGTTCCAGATGCGCACCAATCTGCGTTACGGCTGTACCATCCTGCGCCATTATCTGGATATCGAACGTGGCAATCTGTTTCGTGCTTTGGGCCGTTATAACGGTAGCCTGGGGCGTGCGGAATACCCGAATCTGGTGCTGGCAGCGTGGAAAAACCATTGGTACTACACCACCCAGACTGCCGATGCCTCAAGCGTCAGTAAACCCCGTAGTTAGCCTGCTCAGGCTTTCGCCAGTGACTTCAGCGCCTGGCGGATGCCATCGTTGACGGCAATCTCCGCAGGCAGCGCTTTGACGGCTGCTGCCGCTTCCCGGTCGTTGTAGCCCAGTGCCAACAGGGCATTGACAATATCACTGCGCGCCGATACCGGCGCAGCTGGCACGCTGCCACCGCTGATCGACGTGGTCGCTGTGCCAGTGCTTAATATATCCAGTTTGCCGCGCAGCTCCAGAATCAGGCGCTCAGCAGTCTTCTTGCCGATACCGGGGATGCGCGACAAGCGTGCGACATCTTCGCCGGAAATGGCCAAGGCCAGCTCATCGGCGTTCATCCCCGAAAGAATTGCCAAAGCGGTCTTGGCTCCGATGCCGGAAATTTTCAGCAACTGGCGGAAACTCTCGCGTTCGCTGCGGCTGGCAAAGCCATACAGCAGCTGAGCATCTTCACGCACCACGTGGTGTGTGAACAGCGTGACTTTTTCGCCCAGATGCGGCAATTCATAGAAGGTACCCATCGGCACATCCAGTTCATAACCTACCCCACCGACATCAACCACAATCTGTGGCGGCAGTTTTTCGACGATCTGCCCGGTAATACGTCCAATCATAAAACCTCATCCGCTTGCTGGCTTGTCTGCTGCCAATGATAGTCCGGAATGCCCGTTGTTGACCGCAAATTTGAGGCTTCGGTGCTCGTTTGTCTGGCCTTGTATTTTGTATTTTTCTACAACCGGATTGTTTGACAAACCGACAGTGTGTTGATTTTAAAGGGAAATATTGCGTAATTTGCATGATATTAGAGCTTTCGCTCGGTATACTTTTTTACGCAATCAGAATAAATGGCCAACTGGCGAGCGAAACCGCCGTCTGGCGATAACAACGAAATAAACGATTATTTTTTGGGGTGAGTAGCGATGATGAGCAATCAGCAAACTGCTGCAGCAAGCAATGATGCACAGAAAACGGCTTATATTCAGAAGGTTATACGCCATGCCGGCGATCAGGCACGGCAGCGTTTTCCGTGGCTGCAGCAGCAGAACCTGATTGGTGGATCGGTGATGGCGGTGTCGGTGCTGGGTATGTTGCTGGCCGCCTGGCTATACCATCTGGATATGCTGGGCTGGTGGCTGTGTATCCCGTTGGTGGCGATTTTGCAGTCGCTGATCCACGAGCTGGAGCATGATCTGATCCACCAGATGTATTTCAAGGACAAGCCCTGGGCCTACAACCTGATGCTGTTGTTGTGCTGGCTGACCCGCCCGAGCACTGTTAGCCCCTGGCTGCGCAAGGAACTGCATTTCCACCACCACAAACATTCCGGCTCGCATAATGATCTGGAAGAGCGCGGGATTACCAATGGCGCGCCCTGGGGTCTGCGCCGCCTGCTGATGACTGGCGACAATCTGGCTGCGGTCTGGATGCGCCCGCTGCAGACGTTTCGCATGATCAGTGACTATGCCACATCGCTCAAGCCGGCTAACCGCGCCGAGCATACAAAGCAGATGCTGCGTGCCTTTAATGGCTATTTTCCTGTTGGTCTGATGCACTATGCCCTGTGGTACAGCTTCCTGGCGATTCATGGCGCCAGCCTGCTGGCTTCGCTGAGTGGGCATGCGCTGCATTTGTCGCCGGCACAACAGCACTGGGTATCACTGTTGAATTTCCTGGCCGTGGTATGGCTGATTCCAAGCCATCTGCGCACTTTCAGTCTGCATTTCATCAGCTCCAACCTGCACTATTATGGCGACGTGCAGGAACGCAACGTAATGCAACAGTGCCAGGTGCTTACGGCCTGGTGGCTGGCGCCGTTGCAGCTGTTCTGCTTCAACTTCGGTGCGACACATGCCATCCACCATTTTGTGGTGCGCGATCCGTTTTATATCCGCCAGCTGACGGCCAAACAGGCACATGTGGCAATGCGGGCGATGGGGGTGCGCTTTAACGATTTCGGCACCTTCCGCCGTGCCAACCGTTACCATACTGTGCCTGAGAACGAGCCTGGCTTCGATGTGATGGCGGCGGCCAAATAATCCCCTGGCGCGGATCGTAGCGTGATCCGCAAAAGATAACGCCAGCCCTGAGGCTGGCGTTTTTTTGTCTGGTGCCAGGGGTTTCGGACCCACCCCGGCTGGGGTCACGCTCGCTTGCGTGACGGCATCATATAAAGCCATCGTTACCGGCAAATGACAGCAACGGCGAAAAATCACGGCACGATAAAAACTACTTTTACCGAGCTGTTTACCTGTGATTTATCAACGTAGGCGATCAGATTCGGGTTTTTGCCAACCAGATTGACGGCATCCTGTTGTGATTGCACTTCACGGGGCGGCTGGCCGCCGCCGCTAAACACGATTTTTGACCAGTATGCTTTCATCTGGTTGTTGTTGCGCCCGGCGATGTGCAAATAGAAGCGATCCCGCTCGCTGCCTTTGGGCAGGTCGAGTGCCTGGGCCTGTGCGCCATCCGGAAACGTGAAGTATTTACCCAGAAACAGTTGCTCAACCTGATCCATGCGCAACATCGAAACCGGGTGCCGTGCGTGAACGATTACCGCCAGCTCACCCTGTGCGGGCGCACTGAGCAGTAACAATATCGATAACAGGGTTCTGGCGTGAATGTGCATACCGGCCCCCTTCAAAAAACAAAATCCAGCGTTGCGCTGTAGAGGTTGACCTGACGCCTGTTGTTGGTGAAGTCGTCGGTACTGTTGATGAAGAAGCCATTGCCACCTGCGGGTTTGTCGATGCGTTCAAATTGCAGTTTCAGGGCAACATTGTCGATCACATCCCAGCGTACACCGGCGCCGATATTGCTGCGCTCCAGGCGTAATTGAAACTGCGCGTTCAAGCCGTTCACCAGTGCTGCTCCGGGGCCGCTGAGCAATGGCAGGGCGGGCGGGCCTTTGTGTGAGGTGCGTGCGTATTGCAGATAGGGCGTCCAGTCACCGATCCGGTAGCCGCCCAGCAGACCGAAACCATCAATATCGGCGATGCCGTCAGTCCCCATGCGGCGGCGTGCCCACTCTGCCTGCAACAGCCATGGGCCGTGATCATAGCGGTAGGCGATGTTGTAGAAATCACTTTTGACGTTGCTGAAGGTGACATTGTCCTTGATTACCGCGGCGGTCTGATTGTTGTTGGCAATCAGCGCATTCAGCACGTTTTCATATGCGCTGATTGCATCTGCCTGTGTGCTCATGTCTACGCGGGCATAGCCAAGGCGCAGGGTTGAACCGGCATATTCGGCGGCCAGATTGAACAAGGTGTTATCGAAGTGGTAGTTGAGCGAGGCCTGCGTCGAATTTGAATACAAGGTCTGCGACATTTTCCCCGTGGCGGCGCCAACGCGGTAGAGCACATTGTTGGCTTTAAAGAGATAGCCGAGATCGACACCATTCAGGTACGTGATCGGATTCATCAGATACACCTCACCCCAAGGCCGCACGCTGGTCTGGGCGTATCCAACCATGCGCGAGTCTGACCAGAAAAACATCGGGGCAACAATCCTGCCGCCACGCAGATACAGATTGGGTGTGATCTGATATTTGAGATTTGCCCACTCAAAGTAGGGGCGGCTGCTGTTGTAATCTGACAGACGACGGGACACGACCTGTGCCGTGCCGCTCAGATTCTGGCCCAATTGCAGATCGGCTTGTACACCCAGAACCGAGTCAACACCGGAATCCAGGGCATTGCTGCGGCCCGCGCCCGTACTGGGTTCCAGCGTGGCATGATAATCCGCACCCTTGTCATTGCTGTGCACGACGCCCAGCGTGCCAAAGCCGGATAACTTGACCCAGTCTGCCAGTTCCCGGGCCTGTGCTGCCTGGCTCAAGCTGCTTGAAATCCATACGGCCAACAGGATTCGCTTCATCGACAATGCCTCTTTCAAGATGGCTGGCCGCCAGCACGGATATTGACCGCCAGCGGTGGCTGAAACAAGAATGACTGAGAAAACACGGGGCACTACAGATGACGGCAGCCCCATCCCCGTTGCGGGGTGCTGCTGCCGCCGCTTGATATCAATCAGGAATGCTCAGCAGTATTTTGACTGAGTTGTTGACGGCAGCTTTATCGACGTAACCCAGCAAATTTGGATTCTTGCTGACCAAGTTCACCATATCCTGCGTCGATTCGGCCTCTTTGGGCGGCTGGCCGCTGCCGGTAAAAACCAGTTTCGACCAGTAAGCCTTCAGCTGATTGCTGTTTTTGCCGGTAACCTTGGCATAAAAGTGATCGGGTTGATGAAATACACTTCCTCCGGTGGTCTTACCATGGTTTGCGCATAGCCAACCATGCGCGAATCCGAAATCATGAATACAGGCGCGACGACGCGGCCGGCACGTACAGACAGATCGCGCGTGGCCTGATACTTGATATTCGCCCATTCAAAATAGGGGCGGGTGCTGTTGTAGTCGGACAGGCGACGGGTGACAATTTGTGCGGTGCCCGTCAGGTTCTTCATGAATTGAATGTCTGCCTGAGCGCCAAATACCGAATCGACGCCTGAATCATGAGTGTGGGTACGTCCGGCCCCGGTGTTTTGCTCGAGATTGCCGCGAAAATCGGCATCCTTGTCACTGCTGTGAACAATGCCGAGCGTGCCGAAGCCAGAGAATCGTACATAGTCGCTTATTTCTGCGGCCAGCACTGGCTGGCATACTGCTGCGCTGATCAGCGAAGCCAAAAGCTTCCTTTTCATGCGTCCCCCTTCCTGTTCTTGTTGGTTATCAAGCCGGCTGAACCCTGTCATGTTGTGATTTGCAGCCTCTTTCGGTTTAGACGAAGTGGCTTTGAATACAAGGCAGCATTGCGTAATTGCCGGGCTTATTTTTTGCGGGCAAGAAAAAGCCCCTGTGGGGGCACAGGGGCTTGAAACGCAGCGAGCGTTATTATCTATTCCGGCTTGACGCTTGTCTGGTTGTTATCGCCAGCCGTTTGTAGCGCAAGTGCGACGGTAGGTGCATCGGACTCGTTTTCAGCATATGAAACCACCAGCAAAACGGCCCAAAGCAACAAGCCGCCGAGTACGAGACTCACAATTTTTGTATCCGCCACCTTGGCCTCCCTGTGTTAATGATTTTGTATAGCACTTATCGGCAAGTTACGCATGTTTTTTAATGCGTTATGCAAGGAGTGTTTTGTATCTATATGATAATTAATAGATAGGCGGAGTATTTTGCCTGTTTAGCGCTTGTTCTAGCGTGCGCCAGGCCAGGGGTTGATAGGCCTGCAAGTGGCGGTGGTCTTGCTGCCAGCCAAAACGGGCGGCGATGTGATGCAGGAAGGTGGGCGGCAGTGGTTCGAATTCCGACAGGCCGACCATCAATTCGCCTTCGAACAGTGCTTTGACATCGACATTGAACAAGGTGTCGCTTTCCAATGCCAGGTCAAAGGCTGCGATGGCGGCGTCTTCGCCTTCTTCCTCGATTAACAGGAACAGTTGTTCTACCTTGTCCAGCGCATCGGCTTCCAGCATGCGCACCCGCAGGTAATCCGCTGTTTGTGGCTCGCGTTCGGCCAGCCAGTTGTCGGCCTCAGTCCAGTGGTATTGCTCGATCAGCACCTGTACAAACGGGTCTTTTACCTGTCGGTCGTCACATGCCAGATACAACATGCCGTCTTCAAATATCTGCTGGTGTTTTTCGTTGTCGCGCAGATAGGGATCTGCCAGCATTTGCCGCAGACGGCGGATGGCCTGCTCCACCTGGTCCTCTCGATTCAGATCGGATAACTCGTAAATCCAGGGGCGCAGGGTTTCCACCACCGGCTTTTCATCTTCCGGCACGTTTTCCAGGGGTTCGTGCACCTTGCCGCAGTGTTGGCAATATTCACCGCGCTCTTCGGCATGTTGTGCCTCGGGCTCTGCAGCGGGCGGCGGCAGGTGATCGGCCAGAAACTGCGCATGCTCAAAGGCATCGCGCAGGCGCTGAAAGCCTTGCGGGTCGTCTTCCGGGCGCATGGTTTTCAGCAGCCGGGCGTAGGCCTTCTTGATTTCGCGCTGATCCTGCGTCGGCTCAATGCCGAGGATGTGCCATGGCGAGCTACTCATAACCAGGTCTCGCCTTCGATTTCGTCCAGAATCCG
Source organism: Pseudomonadota bacterium (assembly GCA_030917985.1). Taxonomy (GTDB): domain Bacteria; phylum Pseudomonadota; class Gammaproteobacteria; order Burkholderiales; family SCOH01; genus CALMFQ01. The sequence goes on from JAUPTR010000160.1 coordinate 7,969, forward strand.
TTGCAGCTCTTCGCGTATCGGCTTGATGATGGTTTCGTCCTGGGTGTCCAGCGCAGCCTGAAAACGTGCGGTTTCCTGGCCGATATACAAGCGGTCTTCACCGCGGGTTTGCTGATACATGCGGTCGGCGCGAGCCATCAGGGCGGCGTTCACCAGCAATTCGCGCGGGTGGATTTTCAGCTTTTGCAGTTCTCGCAAACGCTCCTGCACTTGCTCCGGCGTCAATACACCGGGGTTTTCTTCGATCAGCAGCTGATGCTTTTTGCCGGTGTCCTGCACCGTCATTTCTGCTTCCAGCAGGCCGTTCACATCGTAGGTAAAGCGAATATCAACGCTGACCGCGCCGGCCGGCTTGGGCGGCACCGGCACATGTAATTGGCCGAGGAAGATATTGTCGGCAGTCAGACGGCTTTCACCTTGATACACCCGCACCAGCACCGCGGTCTGCTGATCCTGAATGGTGGAGACGGTTTGCTCACGACTGACAGGTACCACGCTGTTGCGCTCGATGATCGGCAGGAAAAAGCCGGCCTCGTAGCGGCCCGGTGCCAGTTGTTCGCTGATTTCCACGCCCAGGGTGTAGGGGCAGACATCGGTCATCACCACTTCGTCCAGTGCCGCATCTCGCATCTTCAGGCCGGCCTGCACCGCCGCACCCATGGCAACCACCTCATCCGGATTCAGGTGCATGGCCGGCAGCCGGCCAAACATCTTGGCAACCAGTTTCTTGATCAGTGGCTTGCGCGTGGCACCGCCTGCCAGCACGATCTGATTCAGTTCGTGCGCGCGGATGCGGGCATCACGCAGGGCCCGTTCGATCGGCTCGCGCAGCCGTTTCAGCAAGGGCTCTGCGAGTTTGGCAAAGTCGCTGTCGCTGACTGTCCAGCTCAGCAACTGGCCCTGGAACTCGAGAGTCATGCTGGCCTGCTCGGCACCCGACAGGGCGCGTTTGGCTTGCTCTGCCTGTTTGCGCAATGCCTGATAAATGTAGGCGTCTGCCTGTTTATCGCTGAGGCCTGCCGGTTTGCCCACCGCTTCGACAAAACCATCGATCAGTGCTTCGACAAAATCCTCGCCACCAAGGAAATTGTCACCGGCACTGGCGCGCACTTCCATTACGCCTTCAAACAGCTCCAGAATCGATATATCGAAAGTGCCGCCACCCAGATCGAATACCAGGAAACGGCTTTCTGGTTCGTTTTGATGCAGGCCGTAAGCAAGAGCCGCCGCCGTTGGCTCATTCAGCAGGCGTTCGACTTTTAATCCGGCCAGTTGTCCGGCAATTTTGGTGGCTTTGCGCTGGGCATCGCTGAAATAGGCGGGAACGGTGATCACGGCTTCGGTCACCGGTTGGCCAAGAAAACGCTCGGCGTCAGCCTTGAGCGATTTGAGCACCAGTGCGGAGAGTTCTTCGGCACGCAGCTTTTGCGTGCCGAGCGACATCAGTCGATCCGAGCCCATATAACGTTTGAACACGGCAGCAGTCAGCTGCGGGTGGGTCAGCAGTCGCTCCCGTGCCGCCAGGCCGACCAGAATTTCGTCCTGGTCTGACAGGCCCACAACGGATGGTGTCAGGTGATGCCCCAATGCGTTGGGAATCATCACCGCCTGGCCTTGTTGCCAGATGGCGCACAAGCTGTTGGTGGTGCCTAGATCGATACCGATAATCATGATGCCGGAGAAATGCCGCAATTCAGAAAGAACCGGCAATTATATCAGGCAGGCGGGGCGGAGTCCGAGGACAATAACTGCTCCAGCGCGTCGATCAGTTTTGCGCGCGGCACTGGCTTGGCCAAGAGTCGAACCTGTGGCAGGTTGAGCAATTCATCGGTGCGGTATTGGTCCGGAAAGCCGGTGGCCAGCAGGATGGGCAAACTCGGGTGCAGGCTGCGCGCCTGCCTGGCCAGCTCGGTACCGGACAGCCGAGGCATAAGAATGTCGCTAAACAGCAGATCAAAATCATCACGGCGCTGCAGCAAGTGTAGTGCCTGTTCCGGGTCGTGTTCACACACGGTGCGATAACCCAGCGACTGCAACTGGTCGGCTACGGTTTCCAGCAATGCCTGTTCATCGTCCACCAGCAGCACCAGTTTGCCGCGGCCATTGTGTGGGTGGGCCTCGGCCGGCTGGTTTTCGGTGATGGCAGTAACATACGGAAACAGCAGTTCAAAAGTGGAGCCCTTGCCGGACTCGCTATCCAGACGAATGCTGCCCTGCTGGCGTTTGACGAAGCTGTAGACCATCGACAGCCCAAGCCCGGTGCCTTTGCCCTTGGGCTTGGTGGTGTAAAACGGCTCGAAGATACGTTGGCGCTCGGCTGGCTCGATGCCCTTGCCGCTGTCGCTGACGCTGATTTGCGCGTATTTGCCGGCCGGAAGATCGGGTTGGCTTTCGTAAATGGTCACGCAGCGGGTTTCCACAGCCAGATAACCGCCTTCTGGCATGGCATCGCGTGCGTTCAGCACCAGATTCAGCAGGGCATTTTGCAGCTCGGCCGGATCAACCCGCACAGGCAGGGCATCGGCTGACAGTGTGACCGTGAATTCGATGCGCGGGTCCAACGGCTTTCCCACCAGGTCCGCTACATCGCGGATGATCTGATTCAGATCCATGACTGGCGCTTGTTCGGCAATGGTGGCACCGGTCCGGGCAAAGGCCAGCAATCGCTTGGTCAGGCTGGCACCGCGCTCGGCCGCCTGCAGTGCGGTGTTGACACGTTTCAGGTTGGCCGGTTGTTCTGCCAGCAGTGCCGCAAGAATATCCAGATTGCCAACCACGACAC
>JAUPTR010000161.1 GCA_030917985.1 Pseudomonadota bacterium
GGGCGAATTGCGGCGTCGCGCGGTGCTCGAAAGCTCGCCTATCTTCATGATATGTCTCGCTTTCTGCGCGCCGGGCTCCTTGCACTTCATCCCGCTCGCCGAATAAATCAGCGCTTCCCTAACAGCCTGTCGGACTTGAGCGATCGTAGCGAGCCGAGCAGAAAAACGAGGCCAGATTTGCCTGCTTTTGAGGCGCATAGCGGGGCGCGGGGCCATGCAGCGAGAAAGCAGGCAAAAATGGGCCGTTTCTCCCACTGGCACAGCAGATCAGCCTCAAGCCCGACAGACTGCCAGAGCGCAAAGCGTGCACATCACCCCACCGGAATCTTGCCTGCGCCAGCCGAGCCGAAACAGGAGCGAAATCAGCTGGAGGCTACTGGCGGATCACTTTCAACCCTCACCCAAACCCAATCTGTTCCGCGTGCCATCACATCCTTTGCTCGCACCGAGAACTCCTTGCCACGCGCACACAGCGTCATTGGCTTATCCAACTGATAGTCCGACGCACGCATTACCAAGCCATTTACCTTTTGCGTATTGGATTTGGCCGGCGTGAATACGCCAATACCAGAAAGCGTGACTGAGCTGGAATCAATCCCGTCGATACTGTATCCGCTGGAGCGTGCATGGCGCATCTTTATGTCGACAGTCACCGGGGCATAGGCCAGCACCTGGATACCGGCATACATATGCCCATCAGGCAGGCGGGATAAACGACGGATAGTCGCCAGATGCCAATGATCGGTATTCTCCGGGCGCACGGCCATTATTGTATCCAGACGTACCCAGTCATTCTCTACCAGGGTCAGAGTTGCGCCATAGCCGCCCTTGCTTTCGTTCTCCACCACCCAGGTTTCATGCTCGCCAATCGTATGCTTCTGCACATGTTCAGCCATGGCCTGCACCTTGCGCTGCTTGGTGCGATCGGTCACAAAGCCGTATTGCCGCATATCCAGCATTTCATCGTGATCGGCATCCTGGCGTTTTTCGAGGTCAGACATGCGTTCATTGTCGTAGCGGATATGCAGACAGATATCATGCATCCCCTGCATCACATCCAGCATTTTCTTGACCTTTACCCGATCGGCATGACGCTGGGGCTGCACCAGCTTCTCCGGAAGCCACCAGGATTCGATATGCTTGAGCAGATCCAGCGCACCTGGCTGGCGAAACGAATCATCCAGACTGGTGCTTTTGCTGCCGCTCTCTAGCGTGCGACGAATCAGGCCAATCTGCTGAACCAGCTCAACGGTGCTCCAGCAACGGCTGATATTACCCTGCGGTATCTTGCTTCCAACACGTCGTACCGGCTCGTAACCGGACAAATCCACGTAAAACTGGTGCTCCCCTGGCTTGGCGTGTTTCTCGATGACAATGTGATGCGACCACATGCCCATCCAAGTGCTCGCCAGCTCCATCTGCCGCGGCGTTAACGCCCCGCTATTCAGGTTGGACAGCATCATGATCTGCAGGTATTCGTCGGCAGAGGAACTTGCACGCTGCCTGAGCGAGTCATACAAGGGAAAGGAATCACTATCCACCCCCTTGACCTCGGCAAACCGGAAAATCTGATTCACCATCGCCCAGAATTTTTTGTCCGGAGCAAGAAATCGAAAATACTGGAACTTGGCTTGCAAACCAAGGTAACGCAGGGTTCGCGCCATGGCTTTCGACAAAAAAGGCTCAATCGAAGGGCCAGTCGCTGGTTTGATCGGCACATCCTTGCCCTCTTCCGCTCTGCCCGGATCACGAATAAAGCGCAGATAGGCCACAATCATGTGGTGCGCCAGCCCCATCACCTGGTGCCAAAGACGGCTTTCGATGGTTTTCGACATACGTGGATTCTGCACATACTGCACAATCAAGGATTCCTGCGCAGGCTGAATCTGGTCATCCAGCCACAACAATGCCTGCAGTCGGCTTGCATTGGGCTCTGGCTGAGAAGAAATAAAGCGGTTCACCAGTTCGGCCACCTCTGCATGCGCCGTGGCCAGATCCCCGGCCTGGATTTTCTTCCACCACAGCTGCGCCGCCTTCAGATTGTCGAGCGGATCATTGTTTTTTTTGAATCGATTCAGTAAGTCGAGCATTGTCTCTACACGTCCATTTACCTGCAGCCCAAGCAGGGGCCAATCCGCAAACAGCTACACACGGCCAACGCCGGAGCCTGTTCGCCTCGGTTCCGGCAAGCCTTAATCATTGAGGCTGCACAGGACATTAAATTCCACAATTTCAAAGTCTTCGCCCTGCTCCAGTCGCTGTATCGGCTCGACCAGGTACTGCCGCTCCAGTTCGGACAAACGATACTGGCGCCCCGCCATGAATGACCCGGCACGCATCAGCAGGCTGCATGTCGACGCACCGGCAAGCGTTGCTGCAAACAGAATGGCATATTCCTCACCATTGTCACGCTCATGTGCATGGCCCTCCAGCTTGACGCGCACAGCCATCATGCGCGCAGCCAGTATTTCGATTCCGACGTGGGTTTGGCGCTCTGCATCGTATTGCAAGCGGCGTACCACACCAACCTGCCAATCACCGTCATCACCCCTGGTTGCCAGCAGGCAACCAATCTGCAGCCAATCCGCACGAACAGTCGGCAAAATCGCGCCATACCCTCCGAGACTGACATTCTGCACCAACCAGCTTTCTGCGCGTCGCTCCTGCTCAGACTCGCTGGCAGACAATTCATCCAGCAATTGCCGGGTTTCGGCAGTCACAAAACCGAACATATCCAGATCCTGCTTCTGCCGCTCCAGCATTGCACGGTTATCAAGCACCGCCGGTCTGACACTGAGTTTGCTGTAAAGGATGCTACGCATCACATCAGAAAAACCATGCAATACAGTCAGCCGGCCGAAGGCAGGCAAACGCGGCCAGCGGCGCTCGGGTGGCGTCATGCTCCAGTAGAACAGCAGGTGCTGCAAGACAGAGCGCAGGCTGGCTGCAGGCGCAATGTAGCTATACCCGGCTGCAGATATGGCCGATGGATTATCCAGTGCGCGAGAAAGCTCCTGAAGTTTGACCGAAGCCATGCTCGGACCGATGAAACGCATCCGCCCGGTTACCGCCATTCCGGCCACCAGCCTGCCCGGAGGCCGTGGCACGGCCAGATCGTAAACAAAAGCACTACGACTGTCCGGATCATGGGACAGCACAAAATGTTCAGCCACATCGTCGATCAAACGCTCAACCAGGTCGATTTGTTGCGGCAACAGACAATCTGGTGACGAACTGGAAAGAAACAGGCATTTCATGAATTCTGATTGCAATGCGCTTGGGGCCTGCGAATGCTCATAAAGGGAAACCTTGCATGTTTCCAGTCGCCTGCCTTCTATGAACAGCCATACCCGTGACAGGGAATGCCAGACGCTATCATCAACCGGGCCGTAATGCAGCAACATCGCCTTGTGCATTGCTGCAACAGCATGCAGGGCCCGGGCAGCAATCAGCGGCAGCAATGGCTTCAGTGCATCTGCACCACGAGCCCCCATTGCATAGGCATCAAGACAATACAGATAGCCATTAACCAACGAGCGCCAATAATCGACCAAAGCCCGCCACAAAGCCTGCTCGCGATATTTGGCCTGGCGATTCTGGGCCAAGTATTCCTGCTGCAACTTGCGTTGAATGGCATATCCCTGATCGTCCAGCAACTTCAGGATCGACGCTCGCACAGGCAAGCGATATCCCTCGGCCTGAACCAGTGACTCGACCCAAGCAGACAATTCCTGCAGACACTTGTAAGTGTCAGACTTGGGCAATTCGTCCAGAATCCGCTGCGCTGACTTGATGTCGCGCATTGGATGATCGGGACGTGGTGCAATTCTGGCTAACCAACCGCTGAACATGCCCGGCACCTGTTACTGACCAGCCTGAGCCAGCCACAGCTCCGCTGCGGCAATATCTTCGAACAGTTCGACATCGACATCGATAAACAGGCGTGAAACCCAGGCACTCCAGGCGACCCATTGATCCGAGGTCACCACGGCAATTCGACGAAAATCACGCGCATGCTCCCGGGCAAAACGTAACTCTTCCCATGCCATATCCAAGGTATAACCATGCATATCCCGCAGATCCAGCAGCACATTGAGTGCGCCTTGGAACTGGATGGAATACAAGGCACTTTCCTCGAAAGTCTGGTAATCCTTGAGGGTGAACTCACCGAATACGGCAATATTGATTACATTGCCCTGTTGACGGATGGATATCATCCGGACTCCCCTGTCTGCGGTAATAAAATCTGTATTTTTTTGGA
>JAUPTR010000162.1 GCA_030917985.1 Pseudomonadota bacterium
GATCGTGCCGACAAGCGCATGGAGCACTGGCGTGGTGTGTTGATTGCCGCTTGCGAGCAGTGTGGCCGCAATAGCGTACCGAGCCTGTTGCCACTTCTGCCTTATGGCAAATGGTTGGCGGCAGATAAAAGCGCGGGCTTGAAGTTGCTCTTGTCGCCTTTGGGTCAGCAACGTCTGCGCGATTTGCCGCAACAATCGCAGATCAGCCTGCTGGCCGGGCCTGAAGGTGGCTTGACTCAGGACGAAGAGGCGGCTGCCATCGCCGCCGGTTGGCAGCCGCTGAAACTGGGCGAACGGATTTTGCGTACGGAAACGGCGGCCGTTGCTGCTGTGGCTGCATTACAAACAGTATGGGGTGACTTCTGATGCTGCCCCGTACCTGTTTCACGTGAAACAGGTACGGCCGGGTTATTTCACCAACATGCTGGCCAGTGAACGTACCACTTTGCGTGGCGTGAAGCGTACGGTTTGGGCCAGTGCCCAGTTGTGCAGGCCGGGGATCACGGTAGCTTCGCCGCGCAACATGGCCTGATAGCCGGCTTGCGCCACTTTTTTTGCCGACGATTTGCCGAGTGTGAACAGCAGTGATTCTTTCATGCCGGCACGCTCGATGAATTCGGTTTGTGTCGGGCCGGGGCAGAGTGCGGTAACGGTTACGCCACTATCTTTCAATTCGTATGCCAGCGCTTCCGACAGCGACAGCACGTAAGCTTTGGAAGCAAAATAGCCGGCCATGTGGGGGCCAGGCTGGAATGCCGCCGTGGACGCCACATTCAGCACCTTGCCATAGCCGCGTGCGACCATGCCCGGCAGCAGCAGGCGGGTGAGTTGCGCCAGCGCCACCACATTGACCTGCAGCATGGCAAATTCCTGCTCGGCCGGGTTTTCGTAGAATTTGCCATTGGTGCCAAAGCCGGCATTGTTAATCAGTACATCGATTTTCAGATTGGCCAGACGCAGGGATTCAAGCAGCGCCTGTGCCGCACCCGGCAGGCTCAGGTCGCTGGCAAACACATGGGCCTTGATGCCATATTGTTTTTCCAGCTCGGTCGCCAGTTGCTGCAGCTTGTCTTCACTGCGCGCCACCAGCACCACGTTGTTGTGATCCTTGGCCAGCAGGTGGGCAAACTCCACGCCGAGCCCGGCCGATGCGCCGGTGATGAGGGCGGTACTGGGTAACATCTCTATTTCTCCTCGTTTATGCCAGTGTCTGGCTTGTAATCTGCTGTTCAACGCCTGTTGCGGCTTGCCCCGATCCGGGCTGCCGCGCAGCGCCTTGTCAGCTTCTTGAATTGTTTTGGCCCTGCTGTTTTATTGCGGCCGGTTGGCCCATGCTGCGTCGACCTTTTCGCGCGCTGCTTCCAGCCGCGCCTGGGTGGTGGCGATATCGGCTTGTGCCTTGTCGCGTGCCTGAATCAGTTGCGCCAGTCGTTGCTGGGCTTTTTGCAGATCCTGTTCGGCCTCTTTCACCTGCTTGTCGGCCCATGCCGCGTCGTCCTTGGCTTTGCCATAGTCGCGCAGTGCCTGATCGTGTGATTGTTGTGCACGTTGCAGTTCCGCCGTGGCGGCATTGCTGTCGGCAATGGCCGGCGTGCTCAACAGTGCCAGCGTCAGCAACAGTGAGCGAAGGGGGGCGGTCATAACACGAGTCCTTTGAGTGTGCGGTTGACAATGTCGCGGATTTTTTCGTCACCCAGATCGGGTTTGTCGCGCAGACTGTCCCGATAAATGCCACGCCAGGCCAGACGGCCGCTGTCCTGTTCCACAATATCGATAATCAGCGAGCCTTCGCGGTAATCGTATTCGTTGACTGTTTCCACTGGTGGGCCCATATAGCCCCAGCTCATGCCGCCCCAGCAGGTGCGCAGGCCGCAACGTACCACTGGTGCCGCCATCGGCGTGGCAACGTAATTGACTTCTGTGCCAGTGCGCCGCGCCACGCCGATGTGATAACTCACTTCAAAACGGCCGGGGCCTGCTTCGGCTTGCCGCAGGCCTTTTTCTTGCAGCGCGGCATTGATGGCACTTTGAATCCGCCGGCGCACAATATCGTTGTCGATGTCGGCATTGTCGGCGGTGGTTTTTTCTTCCGGCAACGTACCCCAGCTGTAGCTGCTGCCAGCCGGAATCACAATTGCGGCATTGCGATCAAAACTGATATCGGCAGACGAGCAGGCGCCGAGGGCCAGGCTGACTGCCAATACCGTTTGCGCACACAGGGTGCGGGTAAAGAGGCGCATGGATTTTCCTCAGCGAACTGCATCTTTCAAGGTTTTGGCAACCACTTCGGCAATACGTTGATCGGTGACTTTGCTGACATCACCCAGCGTGTCGGAGTAAATGCCGCGGTAGGCGAGAATGCCGGTGCGGCTCTGGCGCAGGTCAATGATCAGCGCACCTTCGCGATATTCGTGCTCTTCCTTGGTCTCAATCGGCGAGCCGTAGTTGCCCCAGGTCATGGTTTGCCAGCAGCGGTTGGCATTGCAGCGCATGGTGGGCACCATGGTGGGGGCGGCAATCCGTGCGGCATCGCTGAAGCTGGACTTGAAACCAATGTGGTAAGTGAGGATGAAATCAGCCTTGTCAGCCGCAGTGCGTTGCAGGCCTTTACTCAGCAGGAAGTTGTCGATGCTGCCTTCCAGCCGGCTGCGCATTTGAGGGTTGTCGAAATCGGCAAAGTGTTCAGCCGGTTTACTGGTATCCGGCTCACCCCAGGCAAAGGTGGCGCCTTTGCTGATACGCACGTTGGCATCGCGCTCGGAGTCGATAAAAGCGGTGGAGCAGGCAGTCATCAGGGTGGCGCTGGAGAATCCCAGCATGGCTGTCAGAATCAGGCGTTTCAGCATTGTTGTATCTCCTCGGGGTGGGCTCGTTGCCTGTGGCAAAAGGCGTTATGGCGTTGACCTGCCAGCGATTATAGGTAGGTTTGGCTGAAAAAATGAACTGTAAGCCGCAAACCGCATATAAGCCCTGCAATGATTGATGATTGGGGGGCTGCGCATCAGCGCTTGCGCAGTAAAGTCATGCCATCACCCAACGGCAACAGGCAATAATCAACGCGGCTATCCTGTTGCAAGGTGGCGTTTAGCTGGCGGATCACATCCACGCCGGGCGTTTCGCCTTCAAATGTGGCATCGGCCACGCGGCCGCCGAGGAACATATTGTCGAGCACGATCAGCCCGCCCGGCCGCACCAGTTGCAGCGCCAGTTCGTAATATTCGGGATACACCCGCTTGTCGGCATCGATGAACATCATGTCGTAATAGCCGGCGCGGCCCTGGTCGAGCTGTTCCTGCAGCGTGATCACGCCGGGTCGCAGATGCAGCGTGATTTTCTGCTCCACGCCGGCGGCCTGCCAGTGGCGGCGGGCGATGGTGGTAAATTCCAGGCTCATGTCGCAGGCGAGGATTTCGCCATCGTCCGGAATCGTCAGCGCCATCGCCAGCGAGCTGTAACCGGTGAACACTCCCACTTCCACATAACGGCGCACACCCGCCAGTTGCGCCAGGAACATCAGCAGTTGCCCCTGTTCCGGCGCGATCTGCATTTTGGCCATTCGATTACTGGCGGTTTCCTCGCGCAGCGCCGTCAGCGCCGGGTGTTCGCGTAGCCCGGTGTTGATCAGGTAGCGATAAAGCTTGTCGGTGAGGGGCAGGGTCTGGTTCATGGGGTCTGGTTGGCAGCATTAGGTTCTGTTGACGTAAGTTTCGCGGCTGCGCTGGCAGGTAAAAACGCCAGCCACAAGGCACGCGACGCTGATAATAATGGATTATTTTCAAGGAGCGTAACGTAGTGGATGGCGTTTTTACCTGCCAGCCCGAAGGGTTTGATGCACTTCGGGCACCAAACCGTGTCGTAAACCGCTTGTGCAGATCACTGCACGGCACGTTTTACTCCTTGTTTTGTATCCCGAATTGCATCAAACGCAGTCGTGAAACTTACGTCAACAGAACCTACAGCCGGCTATTTTCGCCGCTCTGCGCTGCTTGTGCCACTCCTGCGCGGACATCTATTTTGCATTGCCCTGCAGGCCAATACTGGCGTGCCTTGTCGCCTGGCCTGCAGGCCGCGCCTGTATTGGCTTGCAGGGCAGCAAAAAATCCCTGTTGCGGTAGCCCCCGACAGCTTGGCCGCAGTGTAAACTTTCGCTCTTGAGTAAACGTATGTTTATTAATGTTCTGCGGATAAATCGTTTCATGACTACCAGCCCCTCTGTTGTTGCCAGTGATGCCGATACACGCCTTGATCTGATCGAACAGGAATTTGAAGCCATCAAACAACGTTATCGCGCCAAACTGGGCGCGGATGACGTCGCCTATATCCGCAGCCTGCGGCGTAAATCCCGCATCTGCGAGCTGCTGGGGCGTGGCCTGCTGTGGATCAGCCCGGGGCCGCTGACGTTTGCGCTGGGGGTTGGTTTTGTCTGGCTGCATCGCAATCTGGAGGCGATCGAAATCGGTCATAACGTGCTGCATGGCCAGTACGACTATTTTCCCGAAATTCCGCAGTTCCACTCGCACAACTTCAAATGGAAAGCGCCGGTGGACGAGGAAGGCTGGCGCCGCGAGCACAACGGCCAGCACCATGTTTACACCAATGTTTACGAAAAAGACCCGGATCTGAACCACGGCCTGCTGCGCACCAATGATCTGACGCCGTGGCAGCCGAGCCATCGTTATCAGGTGCCGCTGTACCTGTTTGGCGTGTATCCAACCATGTTGTATCGCTTTAACGGCCAGAACCTCGGTTTTGCCCAGGAATACCGGGCGCAGGCCTTTCCGACTGGCAACCAGGGCTACGCGCTGGTCGATACCGAAGGTGCCACGCAGCAGCAGTTGCAACAGCGGCATCGCCGCTCGATTGGCCGGGTATTGTTCAAGGAATATCTGCTATTTCCGGCGCTGGCGGCGCTGACCGGCTATTCGGCGCTGAAAGTGGCGCTGGGCAATATGCTTGCCGATGCCATCAACAACTACTGGATCGCTTTCACCATTCAGGCCACCCACTTCACCGAGCCGCTGCAGCCGGAGCAGGCACTGCAACACAAGGGCCGCTGGTATCTGTCACAGCTTGATTCATCGGTGAACTTCAAGGGCAGCCGGCGCATGAGCATCCTCTGGGGGCACCTCAACTACCAGATCGAGCATCACCTGTTCCCCGACATTCCGTCGCGCCACTACCCGGACATGGCCAAAGAGGTGAAAGCCGTGTGTGCCAGGTACAACATCCCTTACAAGTGCAACCCGGGCTGGGGCAAGGCGATCCGCAATTTTGTCGGCGTGATGTGGAAATACTCTTTCCCGCCGGCCAGAAGTGGCTCGCAGGGAGGCGCACATCATGATTGATTCGCTGCTGAATGGCGCCAACCGCTGGGCCTTGCAGACGTTCAGCCGCGACTGGGTGGATTATCTGGTCAGCAATACCATGACCGAGTTCAACCGCCGCATCAATCCGTTTGTCTGGAGCTATCAGCTGCAGGCGCTGCTGCTGGCGGTGCATGACGAAGCCGATGGCGTGAAAACCTTTGTGCTGCTGCCGAACCAGCACTGGCGCGACTGGCAGGCCGGGCAACATGCCGAGTTCGTGGTCGAGATCAATGGCGCCCAGCATCGCCGCTATTACAGCCTGGCGCAGCGCGAAAACGGCTGTGTCAGCATCACCGTCAAACGGGTGGCCGATGGTCTGGTGTCGAACTGGATTCATCAGCACTGGTTGCCGGGCAAAGTCATCCGCCTGGGTTTGCCACAGGGCAGTTTTGTTTACCGCCAGCAGCCCAAGCTGTTGTTCATTTGCGCCGGCTCTGGCATTACCCCGTGCCACTCGATTGCGCAAGCGCTGTTGCAGCAGGGCGTGGTGGTGGATATTGCATTTGATGCGCAGTTCCGCCACGAAACCGACATGATTTTTGCATCCAGCCTGCGCGATTGGGCCAGGGAAGAAGGGCTGAACACCAACATCGCACTGAGCCAGCCGCGTCAATCCTGCGCCAACGTGGTCAAGCCCTTGGATGCTGATGAGCTGCGCCGCCGTTACCCGGATTTTGCCGGGCGCGATATCTATCTGTGCGGGCCGCAGGGCTTCATGGACAAGACCATTGCCTTGCTGCAGCAAGCCGGCTTCGATCTGGCCCGGCTGCATTGCGAGCGCTTTGCCGGCGGCACCTGGGAGGCTGACGCCGGCGTGGGTGAAGCCTGCGAGGAAATTGTTTTCCAGCATTTGAATCAACGGGTGCAACTGGACACCGAAGATGCTGGCAAGACGTTGATGCAGATTGCCGAACGCCACCATGTGCCGCTGGAAATCGGCTGTCGTCAGGGCATGTGTGGCACCTGCAAGCTGATGCTGCGTCAGGGGAAGGTCAGCGGTAATACGCTGGGCAATGCGGTGTATCTGTGTTCGGCGTATCCGGCGTCGCGGCGTGTGGTGCTCGACGCCTGATCACCCATCAAGGCAAAGGCAGTCTCAATGCAGGCTGTCGCTTTCGGGGTCGGGAAATTCCTCGGCGAATTTGCTGATCCATTCGTGTGCGGCCTGTTCCGGGCTCAGATCGCGGTGTTCGGTCTGTTGCACCTGCTCGCGGTAGGTTTCGATGTGGCAGATCTGCTCTACCATGCGGGCACGAAACGCATCGTCCTGATCCAGAAACTCCACGCCCAGCTCGTAGCCATGCTCTGTTTCGCGGCACCAGGCAACCTTGGCGACACTCTCGAACACCGGCGTGACGCAGGGAATACGCAAGGAAACTACCGCCCCGGTTTCCACTTCCAGCGCCGATTCAAACGCCAATCCGCCGATACTGACATTACACAGATGGCTGATGGTCTGCAGCGATTCGTGCAGGGCATTGACTTCGATGGGCATGCTCGCCGGATGACGCATGAAGTGGCGCATGATGAGACTCCTGAAAATGGCGCAAGGCGTGATATGGTTTAACCTTAGCCCATCCGGCGGCTGGCTGCCGTTAACTGCACTGTTGAATATACAAGCCGGGCGGCGATCGGGCTGCAGCCGCAGCCGGAACATTTGGCTTGATCCTCTGCCCAATCCCCATTGGGGCCGGCTTTGTGCCCAGCCGCACAGCAGCAAAACAAACGTCAACAGAACCCGAAGGAAGTCTGCCATGTATCAATCCATACTGACGGCCGGTATGTTGCTGGTGTCCACTGCCGTTCTGGCTGATCAGCCCGCGCTGGCCAAGGTGCGCGAGGTGATTTACCAGTGTGATCAATTACCGCAACTGCGAGTGAGCTACGCGCAAGACGGGGCGCAGGCGTCGGTGGCGTTGCCATCGGGCAAGCTCGTGGTGTTGCC
>JAUPTR010000163.1 GCA_030917985.1 Pseudomonadota bacterium
AACAGCGGCTCGAAAACAAACGGGGAGGGGGTCATGATCGGGCTCCTGATGTTGCTATCACAAAGCCCTTGTTGCTATGTCAAAGTGGCAGAATCATCAATATTTTCAGATTTGCCCGGTTTTTCGTATTTTTTATGATTATTGCATGATGGTTTGTGGGGCTGTCAAGGTCGGTTTTCAGCCATTTATTATCGATTTTTTCTGCTGTGCAGCTGTGCTGCTTGAAGATTTGCAATGCACCATAATGGAGCGCTGTTGCGGCTCCTGAGCGATTTCAGTCATCAGTTGTGTTTATGCTTCAGGCATTTTGTGTGCGGCTGCCTGGCAGATTCGAGAGGAAATATCCGCAGTGTGCCCATTTTGGGTAATTAAGGCTTGGCGGAAATTGATATGCCTCAACGCGTAACCTAACATGACCATGTTACCAATTAGGAGTCGGATCAATATATGCTTTTGGAACAGGAGCAGGATATGTCGATGGAGGGCGCGGAAAGCAGGGGTGACCTGGCTGTGATGGCCACGATCATCGGCAGCTTCTGGATCAGGTATATGCGCCGCACCTGCGAGCTGTTTGATCACGATCTCACCATGGCATATATCCTCGGCGAAATCGGCGTGCACAATGTGTCGCACATGCATGCCAAACCGTCGATATGTCAGTCCTTGCCGCAACATCTGTCGGCGGGCACCCTGAGTTCCTTCCTCAAACCCTGCAATGCCTATTCGATTGCCGAGGCCACCGGCATGCCGCGGGAAACCGTGCGTCGCAAGATTGTGCGCCTGGAGGAGCTGGGATGGGTGACGCGTGTGCCTGAAGGTGGCGTGGTGGTGAGTCGTCGTTGTATCGACCATACCTACGAAACCGCCTACCCCGATACCTTTTTCGAATTGCTGGAAACCTATTCCCCTCCCATTTTGCACAGCCACAGTCGCTGGCTGGGGCAGAAGCGTTACTGGTATCTACTTAATCCCTTGCTGGTGCTGACACCGCTGTTTTCGTCGCTGCTGGCGCTATACAGCAACAATGGGCTGTGGCTGTGGGCCACGGTGCCGTTCATGTATCTGCTGATGCCGCTGCTGGATATGCTGGTCGGGCAAGATCCGGCCAACCCGAGCGATGCCGAGATGGAGGTGCTGCGCGACGACGCTTATTACGTCAATGTGCTGTATCTGGCCACCGCGATGCACTGGGTGACTTTGCTCGGCACCGCATGGATTGTTGGCAGCGCCGACTGGCACTGGCTCAACATCATCGGTGCCGGCATGAGTGTCGGTTGCATGAACGGCGCCGGGCTGGCCACCGGGCATGAGCTGGGGCACAAGGTCAGTGATCCGAAACAGAGCTGGGGCGCCAAGATCATGGTGGCCTGCTGCGGCTACGCGCATTTCATGATCGAGCACAACAAGGGCCACCATAAGGATGTCTCGACCCCGGAAGACCCGGCCTCGTCGCGCTTTGGCGAATCGATCTACACGTTTGTGCTGCGCGAAATCCCCGGTGCTGCACGGCGTGCCTGGAAACTGGAAAGTGAGCGCCTGGCTCGTCTTGGTCTGCCGTTCTGGTCGCGCCAGAACGAGATTCTGCAATCGCTGGCGATCACGCTGCTGGCCTATGGCACGATTCTCGCGCTCTGGGGCGTGAAAATGCTGCCGTTTCTGGCCCTGTCGGTGATCTACGGCTGGTGGACGCTGACCTGCGCCAACTATGTCGAACATTACGGCCTGCTGCGGCAGAAAGAGGCCAACGGTCGTTATGAGCGCTGCGCAGCGCATCATTCCTGGAACAGCAACTTCAAGCTGTCGAATCTGGCCTTGCTGCACCTGCAGCGCCATTCCGATCATCACGCGCATCCGACCCGGCCGTATCAGGTGTTGCGCGATATGGACAATGTGCCGCAATTGCCGGGTGGTTATCCGGGCATGTTTGTGCTGGCAATGTGGCCGACGGCATGGTTTGCGGTGATGGACAAGCGCGTGCTGGCCTGGGCTGGCGGTGATCTGAACAAGATCAATATCGACCCGGATCGGCGCGAGGAAATCTTCCGCCGCTATCAGCAGCAAGCACAGTGAGGCACGCAATGGTTCCAATCACAGAAAACAACACGCCAATGGCGCAATATCAGTGCCCGGATTGTGGCTACATCTACGACGAGGCGCACGGCTGCCCGCGCGAAGGATTTGCCGCCGGCACCCGCTGGGCCAGCCTGCCGGATGATTTTCCGTGCCCCGAATGTTTTGTGCGCGAAAAGCCGGATTTTCTGCCACTCACCGACGCGGCGCTGCGGGCATGAGCGTTGTGGCGGTGGAACACAGCTGGCGTCAGTATTGCTGCATCACTTGCGGCCTGATTTACGACGAGGCCAAGGGCTGGCCGGACGAGGGCTTTGCGCCGGGCACGCGCTGGGAGCAGATTCCCGATGACTGGAGCTGCCCGGATTGTTCGGCGTCGAAAAGCGATTTTCAGCTGATGGCAGCGTGATGTTGTTGGACTGCAGCGCCGTGGCAGTTCTGGCTATCATGAGTCATGTCTCTCTATTCTTGTTCTCTCCAGCAGGCCAGCCATGACTGAGGCCGGTGCAGGCTTGTTGCCCCGGCCACGGTTGCTGTCGCTGCTGGCCGAAAGCCCGGCACGCATGGTGTTGCTGAAAGCCCCGCCCGGTTTCGGCAAAACCGCCTTGCTGCAGAGTTATGCCGCACAGCGCCGCGAGGCCGTGGTGTGGGTCAATTGCCAGCAGGCCGACAACGACCCGATGTGCCTCGCCAACAACCTGGGGCGGGCGCTGCTGCAACAGCGGCTGATTTCGCCACAGGCGCTGGAGCGCCAGTTCAATGGCTTTGGCATTCCCTCGCCGGAGCTGATTACCGACGCCTTGCTGACCTTGCTGCAGCAGCCCGCGCCACTGACGCTGGTGTTCAACGACATCGACCAGCTGCTGTCGCCCCCCAGTATCAGCCTGGTTGCCCGGCTGCTGGAAGAGTGCCCGCCACAGGCGCGGTTCTTCTTCAGCTGCAAGCGCTCGCCACAATTGCCGCATTCCACCTATCTGCTGGATCAACGCATGCGGCTGATCGGGCAGGAGGATTTGGCGTTTACTGCAGACGAAGCGCAGCAACTGCTGCTGCAACGTGCCGGATTCAGCGCCGATACGGCGCAGTTGCAGCAGAGCGTGGACTGGAGCTGCTGGAATGCGCCACTGCCGCGCTGCGCGACAACATCCGCGGAGTGTCTTCGCGTATTGCCCAGTGGCTGGCGCGCTGGGATCAGCCAGGCCTCTACGAAGATGCCAGCGAATATCACTTTGAGACTGCTGTTGCCTATCTGGTGCATGGCTTTTGCTGCAAGTGTATTTCCGATTTCGAGCAGGCGGGGCGCTCGTTGCTGGCGTCGGTCAGCCATTACGACGCCTACGGCAGCCCGTATGGCAAGGCGTGGCCGCGCGCGATTCTGGCCGTCAACTATGCCAAGCAGGGCGCGCACCACGAGGCGCGCAGCCTGACCCAAACCGCGCTGGAAGAGGTGCAGCAAACGCTCGGCAGCCATTCGCACGCTGGCTTCATGCTCTCGGCGCTGCAGCCGGATGGCGCGGCGCCGGCGCTGTACGAAACCCTCACCGGCAAAGAGCTGGAAATCATCGGCCTGCTGCAACAGGGGCTGGACAACAAAAATCTTGCCGCCGCGCTGGCCATCTCCGAAGGCACGCTGAAGTGGCATCTGCACAATATCTTCGGCAAGCTGCAGGTGCGCAATCGCACTCAGGCAGTACAAGTCTCGCGGCAGCACGGCCTGCTGCAATAGCATCGGCCTGCAGACGGCTCTGGTATTGGTTTGCAGCCCGGCCTGCAGGGCGCATCTAGATTGCCTTGCAGCGCATCCCGCTTGCAATGCTGCAACTGCGTCATCGGGTGGCTATGCTGACAATATCGGCGCCGCTGGCGCCAGCCACCGGGAGCGCATCATGAGTGAACATGTCTACAAAATGCTGGAGCTGGTCGGTTCATCGACCGTGAGCAGCGACGAGGCGATTCGCAATGCCATCACCAAGGCGGCTGACAGCGTGCGCAATATGGACTGGTTTGAAGTCACGCAAACACGCGGCCATATCGTTGACGGCAAGATTGCCCACTGGCAGGTCAGCATCCGGATCGGATTTCGCCTCGAATGACACGCTGGATGGCCTGCATGGCTGGTCAAACCGTATCGGCGCTGCTGCCCGACATCACGCAGGCGGCTGGTTTATTTCCTGCCGCGCTGAACTTGCAGGCCGCTTTGCCGGTCTGTACCGCCTGTGACATTTGATTGTGTTTATTTGCCGCAGGAACCGTGTTCGATGAAAAAACTATTTCTCGTTGCCGCGCTGATGTCGGGTTTGCAGGGTGCCGCCCAAGCCGGTTATCAGGATGGCGTGGATGCTGCCAAGGCCGGTCGTTTTGATCAGGCGCTGCAGGAGTGGCTGCCGCTGGCAGAGCAGGGCGATGCCCAGGCACAGACCAGCATCGCCCTGCTGTATCTGAGCGGGCAGGGCGTGGCTCGCGATGATTATGCGGCAGTTGGCTGGTTTCGCCGTGCAGCAGAGCAGGGTTATGCCAAAGCCCAGTATGACGTGGGGGTGATGTACGCCACCGGCCGGGGTGAATGGCAGAACTACCGGCTGGCGATTGAATGGTATGAAAAGGCTGCCGCACAGCAGCATGCAGATGCCCAGCTCAATCTCGGCCTGATGTTTGCCGCCGGTGAAGGCGTGGCACAGGATTACGAGCGGGCTGCCGCCTGGTATCGCCAGGCCGCGCAGCAGGGCAATGCCGCTGCGATGACCAATCTTGGCGCACAGTATTATCAGGGGCAGGGTGTCACCCAGAACAAGCAAACGGCGTATCTGCTGTTTGCACTGGCCGCTGCCCATGGCGACGAAAACGGTGAAAAAAACCGTGTGGCACTGGCCAGGGATATCAAGCCCGAACAACAGGCAGAGGCGCAGCAGTTGATTACGTCTTGGAAGGCCGGATCGCCGCTGCCGCAATAATCGGCGCCGTACCCAATAAAAAAAGCAGCCTTCGGGCTGCTTTCTTGTGTCTAGAACGTCTGTTCAGGCCGGTACGGCAATCCGTTTGGCCATCAAGGCTCGCGCCACTTTCGACGACGGGGTGCGTTTCAGGTATTCGCAGATGAAAATGGCTGCGTCGATCAGCCGGTCCAGATCAATGCCGGTGTCGCGGCCCATGCCGTGCAGCATGTAAACCACATCTTCGGTGGCAACGTTGCCGGAGGCCCCTTTGGCGTAGGGGCAGCCACCCAGCCCGCCCACCGAGCTGTCGATGGTGGCCACGCCCTGTTCCATTACCGCATAGATATTGGCCAGTGCCTGGCCGAAGGTGTCGTGGAAATGTACTGCCAGTTTCTTGATCGGCACATTACGTCCGGCGGCATCAATCATCTTGCGTGCCGCAAGGGGCGTGCCCACGCCGATGGTATCGCCGAGCGAAATCTCGTAACAGCCGAGCTGGTGCAGGCGGGTGGCGATTTCTGCCACAATTGCAGGCTTGATATCACCCTCGTAGGGGCAGCCAAGTACGCAGGACACATAACCGCGCACCTTGATGCCACGCTCCAGCGCCGCTTCGATTATCGGCTCGAAACGGGCAAATGATTCTTCGATGCTGCAGTTGATGTTTTTCTGGCAGAAGGTCTCGGATGCCGCGGTAAAAATCGCGATTTCCTCGCAATTGGCCGCCATCGCGGCTTCAAAGCCTTTCTGATTTGGCACCAGTGCCGGGTAGGCCACGCCGGTGCGGCGCAGGATGCCATGCATGATCTCGCTCTGGTCTGCCATTTGCGGCACCCATTTCGGCGATACAAACGCGGTGGACTCAATCACGCTCAGCCCGGCTTCGCCGAGCATTTCGATCAGTTGCAGCTTGACTGGCGTCGGGATCACCGTCGCCTCGTTCTGCAGGCCGTCACGCGGGCCAACTTCAACAATCTTGATCTTGGTAGGCAAGCTCATGGTGCTATCCGTATCGGCAAAAATACTGCCTGGCAAAAGGGTCGGGCAGGGCAGTCTATTCTAGCGCTGAAGCGGCATCTTGCCAGCAGGGTATACGCCTGGCCGGCAGGTATTTTTTGCGAATGGCTGTTTGCGGGATCGATGCCGGGCGGGCCACGCTGCGTGGCATGGCGTTTGCTGCGCAGATTGGCCGGTGCAAATTTCACCAGTTGCGTGTTTTCCTGTCGCAAGCTGTGGTGAATACATGTCAAACTGTCCGCCTCTGCCTGTCAAATCGGAGCCATTCATCGTGAAACACATTCCGCCGCAACGCTTGCTGCTTGCCCTGTTGCTGAGCCTGATGCTGCTCAGCCCGCTGGTGCGGGCGGCAGATCTCGATGCACCCGCCGCCTGGAAGAAAATCAGCACCGGCGCCTTGCTGGTGGATGTGCGTACGCCAGAGGAGTTTGCTGCAGGGCATCTGCCGAATGCGATCAATATCCCCTACGAAAAAGTGGTGGCAGAACTCGCCCGGCGTGGTGTGGCCAAGGATACGCCGCTGGTGCTGTATTGCCGTAGTGGCCGCCGAAGTGGTATTGCCGAGGATGCGCTGGCCGATGCCGGTTACCGGCAACCCTACAACGCAGGTGCCTATCAGACCCTGCTGGCAGCCCAGCCAACAGCCGCAGCCAGCAAGGCGTGTGGCGCGCAGGGCAACGGCAAGCCCTGCTGAGTGTGTTGGCTGCTGCCGCTGTCAATATGCGGTTAAAAAAACGGGCAGGTCTACCCTGCCCGTTTTGCTTTTAGTTGCCGATGGATCAGTCGGGAATCTCTGCCTCAACCAGTCGCGCCAGCAGACTCAGCGATTCCTGCCAGCCGATTTCGCAGCCTTCCGGTGGAATCACTTCGGGAATGCCTTCCTGCACGATATCCACTTCGGTGCCATCGTCCACGGGTTTGAAAACAATGGTTGTCACCATTTCGCCCGGCAGATTCGGGTCATCAAAGCGATCGCTGTGGCGGATTGTTTCGTTCGGGACCAGCTCAAGGTATTCGCCGCCAAATGCATGCACTGTGCCGCTGGAGAAATTGGTGAACGACATGCGATAACTGCCGCCAACCCTGGCGTCAATCTGGTGCACCCTGGCGGTAAAGCCATGAGGGGGCAGCCATTTGACCAGTGCGTCGGCATCGAGAAACGCGCGATAGATGCGCTCTGCCGGTGCGGCAAACACGCGATTCAGGTGAACAGAATGAGTAGCCATGCTGGGGGTTCCTTTGAAATGGGGCAAGGGGAAAACGGGTGCGCAGCTTTTGAACCAGCCTGCTTGCCTTGTATATTAGGCTGGAATGGCTACCAGAGCCAGATCCAGCATTGTGGCCATGTGCCTGGCCGAAAAAAAGCCACGCCGGGTTTGACCCCAGCGTGGCTTTTTGGCTGTTGCGGCTTCAGGCAAGGTCAAAACGGTCTGCGTTCATCACTTTGGTCCAGGCTGCAACAAAGTCACGCACAAACTTCTCGCGGCTGTCATCCTGCGCATACAACTCGGCATAGGCACGCAGCACCGAGTTCGAGCCAAATACCAGATCGGCTCGGGTGGCGGTCCATTTGAGCTTGCCGCTGGCGCGTTCGCGGATTTCATACGAATTGCGCCCGGTTGGCTGCCACTGGTACGCCTGCCACTTCCTTGATCGACGCCAGCTTGACAAACTCCTTGTAGGTGCCGGGTGCCGGAAAACCAAGCGCACGGATACGTTCAGCAATCACGTCCAGCGCGTTCCATTGTTCCGTATATTGAGTCATGAACATGTTGTGCAGGCTATTGAACTGAGGTCCGGTGACGTTCCAGTGAAAGTTGTGCGTCATCAGGTACAGCGTATAGCTGTCTGCCAGCAGGGCAGACAAACCGTCGGCAATTTTTTTGCGATCACTGTCACTGATGCCGATGTCGATTACTGGTGCGTTGTGCTTTTTTGATGCCATGATTTTCGTCCTTTTGATATCCCAGGGGAGGGTATGGCATTTCACGTGTTTGAACTCTCAAAAGCCATTTCTTGTTCAAATCCGATCTTGTGACCAATCTGGCTCCCGCCGTTTGCGTTTGAACCGGTGCAGGCCTGGCTGGCATTGGGCTGGCAGGGCCGATAAATTAAAGGCAAGGCCTTTGAAAACACTGTAGCACAGGCCCCGACAGCGTGTTGATGGATGCCACGATCTCCCGCTGTTCCGTCCGCCAAAAATGCTGCGGTGAAATACCGTTCAGGCTCCGACATGACTTGCCGCCGGGCGTTTAGCCAATCAATGGTGAACGGATGATGGTGTGGCCAAGGTGCCGCCTGGGCAACGCTGCGGGAGTCGTCGGTCATTACCGGCGGCATTTACCACGCGGGAAATATTTGAACGTTGGCTGTTTACAACTGCCAAATACCTGCTTAGAATGCGCAACTCTTCGGGGGTATAGCTCAGCTGGGAGAGCGCTTGCATGGCATGCAAGAGGTCAGCGGTTCGATCCCGCTTACCTCCACCAAGAATACTGGGTCCCCATCGTCTAGAGGCCTAGGACATCGCCCTTTCACGGCGGTAACCGGGGTTCGAATCCCCGTGGGGACGCCATCCTTATATGGTTTTCGGCATCAGACTCGGAAACCAGTTGACCGATAGAGGTCAACCCTTCTAGTAGTAGCGCCTTTTTACCTTGTGAGTCCAGCACCGGCTGGGCAGCCAGTCTTTCCGGCATAATCATCGCCAGCGCTTGTCGTCCCTGATTCATGTCGCCATGAAACAAACCGCGTAAATCCTTGATTCGTTGATATAGCGCCTGTTTAACAGCACCTACGTCGACGTCACGTTTTTCCTCAGTTTGCACGACTTCGATGGCCGGCTGCTGATTTTGTAATTCACTCAGTTGTGCTTCTTTTTGTTTCAGGTTGTGAGTAATCGCAGATGACTGGTTGCCGTTGGCAACAAAATTCACCAGATTCGCTATCTCCTTTTCCAGCTTCTGGATTTGCTTTTGGCGAGTCTCACCCTGATTGTTTTTGCGGGCTGGTGCATGGTCAGCATGGAAAGCAGCCAATGCTTGATTCGCCTGATTAAAAAGGCAGATGGCAGCACCTTTGCAGCCAATGAAATTCACCTGCGCCAGGGGGATATGGATGGCGCGTGCGGCCCGTATGCTCTGGCAATGGCCTTGATAGTCAATGAATTCATCGTTCGTGACGACGTCTATTGCCTGGATTTGCACGGCAACAACAAGTTTCTACGCCTGTTGAATCACCTTCAGGAGCGGCGCGGCAAGCATTTGTTCAAGAGCGGCACAACTGTTAAACATCTGGTTTCGGCGATCAACGAACACTATGGCGCGCACGTGGAAGGCGAGTATCTGAGTGGCGACAGCCTGAACGGCCGGAGTTTCCGCGATTTTGTCGTGGAACACGTTACCCATGAAGACGGCGTTCATCCGGTGATTCTGGGTATTGAATACTCGACGGTGGAGCATAGTGGGCACTGGGTATTGGTGGTGGGGTGCGAGTACGACGAGCAAGGTGTGGTGGACCGCTTTCTGGTATTGGATCCTGGTTATGAGGGGCCGCGTGGCAAGCAAACGTGGAACGCCACGATAGATGCGCGGGGTAGCGGCAGTGTTTTGCCCTATCGGATGGAAGTGCCGATAGGAGAAACCAGAGTCGCATTTATTGACGCATTGGCTATGTGGCGATCCTGAAACCGAATACTGGCAAGGCTTACAGGCGAACCTGCAGGCCAATGCCAGAACGGCTTGCAGCTGTGCTGTTGAGTAGCCGGTTCAGGCCGATGGCAGCGGGCGTTTGCGCAGGCCGTCGTTGTCCAGGGTGATGAAGCAACCCGCCAGCGGAGTGTCGAGTGTGAGCAGTTGCAGTACCAGTTGGCCGGGTTCTTGCGGGCGGTAGCTGGCCAGTTTCAGGTAGATCAGTGCCGGCGGTGGCGGCAGGCCACGGGCGAATATCAGTTCGCCATAGTCGCGATCGAAGGTGAGTATCCAGCGCTGTTGCGAGGCCGCCAGCGCCAGCACTTCGCTATCGGTGATGCCGGGCGCGTGTTCGCAGATGGCCAGCACATCATGGCCTGCGGCACGCAGCACGCGCACGGATTGCAGTGGAAAGTTCTCGTTGGCCAGCAGTTTGACGCTCATGCTGCAGCGCGGGCAAAGGCGACGAAATCTTCGTCTTTGAGCATGGATGCAGCAAAGGCGAAAACCGCTGCGATGTCGGCTGCCGCCAGTGATGGGTAGGCCGCCAGCAGGTCTTCGTTGCTCCAGCCATCGGCCAACCGATCAAGAATCAACTCGACGGAAATACGGGTGCCCTTGATCACCGGTTTGCCCACCAATACGGCGGGGTCGGCAACGATGCGGGTTTTCCAGTCGATCATGGCTTGCTCCTTGGTTGATGCTGATTAGTTTAACACTGGCAGCGGCGATTGGCGGGATGGCATTGCTTGCGGAATTTCTCTAACTTGACCACCCAATTGCATTGCACTTGACCAGCTGATTTCATTCAACTTGACCAGCTGCGGACGGGGTCGGTGGTGGTGTGCCAAAACTATCGATGTCATGCATGCGCTATCATTGCCAGCAACATTTCATTTTCGCTTATCAGCATGAATATCCTCTTCCTCCACCAGAACTTCCCCGGCCAGTTCCGCCATATCGCCGCCTATCTGGCCCAACAGCCGGGATATCAGGTGGTAGCCATTGGCAAGAAAACTGCGCCGGGTATGGAGGGGGTGAGGTTGATTCGTTATGAGCTGCATCGCGAGCCGTCGAAGCAGGCGCATCATTATGTGCGGACATTGGAGGCGGGGGTGTTACACGGGCAGGCGGTGGCGCGGGTGTTGCTCAAGCTCAAGGCCAAGGGTTTTGTGCCGGATGTGGTGATTGCGCATCCGGGTTGGGGTGAGGCGTTGTATGTGAAAGATGTGTTTCCTCACACCAAGCTGATCAGCTTCTTCGAATTCTTCTACCACCCCGAAGG
>JAUPTR010000164.1 GCA_030917985.1 Pseudomonadota bacterium
GAGGCAAGATGCAACGCAAAACCGGAAGCGACAGATTCCATTTCCAAACCGAACGGGATGTCGGCACAGGCGTACTGCTACTCACACCAAGGTGAGGCCCGCTTTCGCATTCGCTTTGGAAATGGAATGAGCTTCGCCGCATCAGGCAGGGCGTCGCGAAAAAACGGAAATACAATGGCGGCGGGCCGGAACAGTCCGATTGCAACAACAGCACCGGACCCGCAACCGATGACGCAAATTACTTGCGCAGACCCAGACGTTCGATCAGGGTGCGATAGCGATCCAGATCGTTGTCTTTCAGATAGTTCAGCAGGCTGCGGCGCTGGCTCACCATTTTCAACAGACCACGACGACCGTGATGGTCTTTGGCGTTGGTCTTGAAGTGACCGGTCAGGTCGTTGATGCGAGCGGTCAGCAGCGCAACTTGAACTTCGGTGGAACCGGTATCAGCTTCGCCACGGGCGAATTGCTTAACGATTTCTGCTTTCTGGGCAGTAGTAATAGCCATGTGAATAACTCTCCAAAATCCTGAAAAAACGCATATTGTACCTTTTGCCAAGGCACATGCTCAAGTTGTCGATGGCGAAGACAGACTTGTACAACAAGAAACTACACACTTTATTTCCTGCCCGGCCGTAACCGGACAACAAACTTCAAATTTTCAGCCGGTTTTTTGCGGCTTGACGACGCGCTTGGGCGCCAATCTGCCGTCCGGCTGAATCAAACCCAAGCCAATAAAACGCCGGGCTGCATCATACACTTTCAGCTCACCCTCTGTCGGCAGATTTGCCTGCCAAACCGGGTTTCCGTTCTGCCAGTAATGAGCGGCGGCATCATCCAGACTCACAGACGCCAAGCTTGCCAACAGACAATCCGGGCCGAGCAGCAAGGCATCACGCTGATCCAGCTGCATGTCTTCCAGCTGAGCAATTGTCACTGCATCATGCAGATGAAAGCCTGCGGTACGCGTGCGGCGCAGACCGGTCAAATGCGCTCCGCAGCCCAAGTTGCGGCCGATTTCTTCAGCCAGCACGCGGATATAGGTACCTTTGCTGCAATCCACAGCAATATCGAAAACATCATCGCGAAAATCAAGCAAGGTCAGCGCATGGATCGTAATCTCTCGCGCCTGGCGCTCGATATCGACACCCTGTCGTGCATATTCGTAGAGTGCCTTGCCCTGATGTTTCAAGGCCGAATACATCGGCGGCACCTGCGACATGCGCCCTACCAGCTGCGGCAGCAGTGCTTCCAGCTGCGGCTGCGAAACATTGACCTCACTCGTTGCCAGTACCTCACCCTCGCTATCGCCAGTGGTGGTGGTGGCGCCGAGTTTGACCGTGGCAATATAAGCCTTGTCGGCATCCAGCAAGGTCTGCGAGAACTTGGTCGCCTCGCCAAGGCAAATCGGCAGCAAACCAGTGGCCAAGGGATCCAGATTTCCGGTATGCCCAGCCTTCTCGGCCTGAAACAGCCATTTCACTTTCTGCAACGCACCATTACTGGAAAAACCAATAGGCTTGTCCAGCAACAACACGCCCGACACCGGACGTTTTACCCGCTTGATCTGCAACTTATTTATCGTTTCCGTCTTCGTCTTCAGCAGCCTTATCCGCCACCGCCGAGTCAATCAGGCGCGACAGGAACATGCCACGCTCTACCGATTCATCGTATTGAAAGTGCAACTGCGGCATGGTGCGCAACTTGATACGCTGCCCCAAAGCAGAACGCAGAAAACCCGCCGCATGCTGCAGCGTACTCAAGGTTTCCTGCCTCTGTTCGTCGCTACCGAGCACGGTAAAGAACACTTTGGCGTGCGAATAATCGCGCGTAACGTCGACACCGGTAAACGTCAGCATGCCGATGCGCGGGTCTTTCAACTCGTGGCGGATGATATCCGGCAACTCGCGCAACACCTGCTGACCAACACGGTCGGAACGAGAATAGTCTTTGGCCATGAAAGATTACAGCGTCCGCGCTACTTCAACGATTTCGTAGGCTTCGAGCAAGTCTTTTTCCTGAATATCGTTGAAATTGCGCAACGACAAACCACACTCAAAACCACCCTTCACTTCTTTCACGTCGTCCTTGAAGCGCTTCAACGAATCCAGCTCGCCATCGTGAATCACCACGTTATTGCGCAGCAAACGGACACGGGAGTTGCGACGCACCACGCCTTCCAGCACCAGACAACCAGCAATGGTGCCGACCTTGGACACAGTGAACACCTGGCGCACCTCGACCATACCGGTAACCTGCTCTTTGCGCTCCGGTGCCAACATGCCCGACAACGCGGCCTTCACCTCATCCACCGCCTGGTAAATGATGTTGTAGTAACGGATGTCGACACTATTGGCTTCGATCAGGCGGCGCGCACCGGCGTCAGCACGGGTGTTGAAGCCAATCATCACTGCGCTCGAAGCAATCGCCAGATTGACATCGGACTCGGTAATCGCCCCCACGCCACTGTGAATGATGTTGACACGAACTTCGTCGGTCGACAGTTTCAACAGGCTATGGGCCAGTGCTTCGCAGGAACCCTGAACATCGGCCTTGATGATCAGCGCCAGGTTTTTCACTTCGCCTTCGCCCATCTGCTGGAACATGTTTTCCAGTTTGGCTGCCTGACGTTTGGCCAACACGGTATCGCGGAACTTGCCCTGGCGGAACAAGGCGATTTCGCGCGCTTTTTTCTCGTCGTGCAACACCAGTACCTCTTCGCCGGCATTCGGTACGTCAGCCAGGCCCTGGATTTCACATGGAATCGACGGGCCTGCCTCATTAATCGGCTTGCCGTTTTCGTCCAGCATCGCACGAACACGACCAAATGCGGCTCCGGCCAGAATCACGTCACCACGACGCAGGGTACCGTTTTGCACCAGGATGGTAGCAACCGGGCCACGGCCCTTGTCCAGACGGGCCTCGATCACCAGACCTTTGGCTGGCGCCTGCTTGGCGGCCTTCAGCTCCAGAACCTCGGCCTGCAACAGGATGCCTTCCAGCAGATCATCGATACCCTGACCGGTTTTCGCCGATACATCGACAAACATCGCATCGCCACCCCAGTCTTCCGGCACCACTTCCTGCGCCACCAGCTCCTGACGGATACGCTCAGGATTCGAATCCTGTTTATCGATCTTGTTGACGGCAACAACAATCGGCACACCAGCAGCCTTGGCATGGTGAATTGCCTCGATGGTTTGCGGCATCACGCCGTCATCGGCAGCAACAACCAGCACCACCAAGTCGGTAACCTTGGCACCACGTGCACGCATTGCGGTAAACGCTTCGTGACCCGGTGTATCGAGGAAGGTAATCATGCCGCGCTCGGTCTCGACATGATAAGCGCCGATATGCTGGGTAATGCCGCCCGCTTCGCCACTGGCAACGCGAGTACGACGAATATGGTCCAGCAGCGAAGTTTTACCGTGGTCAACGTGACCCATCACGGTCACCACCGGTGCCCGCGACGACTCTTCCAGTGTTGCCAGCTCCTGATGATCAGCCAGGAAGGCTTCCGGATCATCCGCTTTGGCGGCTTCTGCCTTGTGGCCCATTTCTTCGGTGACGATCATCGCGGTTTCCTGATCCAGCACCTGATTGATGGTCACCATCATGCCCATCTTCATTAGCACCTTGATCACTTCGGCCGCCTTGACCGACATCTTGTGCGCCAGCTCGGCAACGGTAATGGTTTCCGGAATTACAACATCCTTAACCACCGGCTCGGTTGGAGCCTGAAATGCATGCTGCGAATCGCCACCCTTGTGGCGGCCACCACCCTTGCCGGCGCGCCAACCGCTGCCTGCATCGCCACCGCGGGTTTTGATACCACCGCCCGGGCGCTTTTTAGCACTGTCGTCACGACCACTGCCACCCTTGGCATCGCGACCGCCTTTTTTGGCATCGGCACGATCCGCCGGTTTGTCTGCAGCCTTGGCTACAGGCTTGTCGGCCACCACTGGTGCCGCTGCACGCTGAGCGGCTGCCGCTTCGGCTGCACGCCGATCGGTTTCACGCTGCTGACGCACACGCAAATCCTCTGCCTGACGCTTGGCCAGTTCTGCATGTTTACGCGCCTCTGCCTCACGCAGCGCACGTTCCTTCTCATCAATAACCGACAACCGGACTGGCGGTGCAGGTGGCTCAATTACCAGTTCGGCAACCGGTGCAGCAGCCTCAACCACCGGCGGAGCCAGTTCGACCACAGGCTCCGGCTCGGCAACCACAACCGGCTCCGGCTCAACCACAATCACCGGCTCTTCAATCACCGGCTCAACAGGCAAGGGTTCTGGCTCCACGGCTGCCGGCACTTCTGCATCCGCAGCCAAGTCGCTTGGATCACGCTTGACAAATACGCGCTTCTTACGCACTTCAACCTGGATGGTGCGTGCCTTGCCTGTCGCATCCGACTTGCGGATTTCGGTAGTTTCGCGCTTGGTCAGGGTAATTTTCTGCTTACCCTCTTCCGCGCCGCCATGCATCTTGCGCAAGTATTCCAGCAAGCGGGTTTTGTCCTGCTCGGTCAATAAATCGGTTGATGCCTTTTTCTCGACACCAGCCGCACGCAACTGTTCCAGCAGCAACTCAGGCTGCAAGCCAAGCTCACCGGCAAACTGTTGAACGTTCGTTTGTCCCATTCTGACTCCTAATATATTCTCGGCTCGCGGCTTACTCGTTGAACCAGTGCGCACGTGCAGCCATGATCAGTTTCTTGGCTTGATCTGCATCCATATTGGTCATTTCAACCAGATCATCCACGGCCAGATCGGCCAGATCATCACGTGTTGCCACACCATTATTTACCAGCACATGGGCCAGATCCGCATCTACGCCCTCGACGGTCAACAGCCCCTCGGCTTCGCTTTCCTTCTCTTCTTCCTTGGCGATTGCCTGAGTCAGCAGAGCATTACGGGCACGACTACGCAGTTCGTTGACGGTTTCTTCAGCAAAACCGTCTATTTCCAGCATTTCTGCCAGCGGCACATATGCCACTTCTTCCAGGGTGCTAAAACCTTCCTGCACCAATACTGTAGCCACATCTTCGTCCACATCCAGCGTACGCATGAACAGGTCACGGATCTGCTCGTATTCGGCCTCATGTTTCTGCTCGGCCTGATCAACGGTCATGATGTTGATTTCCCAGCCAGTCAGCTCAGATGCCAGGCGCACGTTCTGGCCACCACGGCCAATCGCCTGCGCCAGTTGCTCTTCGTCCACCACCACATCCATGCTGTGCGACTCTTCGTCGATTACGATACTGCTGACATCGGCCGGCGCCAGCGCATTGATCACGAACTGAGCCGGATCTTGCGACCAGAGGATGATATCCACACGCTCGCCACCGAGCTCGGCAGTAACCGCCTGAACACGAGAGCCACGCATACCGATACAGGTGCCCTGCGGATCGATGCGCTGATCATTCGATTTCACGGCGATCTTCGCGCGCAAGCCAGGATCACGTGCCGCAGCCTTGATTTCGATCAGACCGTCTTCAATTTCCGGCACTTCAATCTCAAACAGCTTGGCCAGGAATTCACGCGCAGTGCGCGACAAAATCAATTGCGGGCCACGACCACCGCGATCGATACGCAACAGAAAGGCCCTGACGCGATCGCCCACGCGCAGATTCTCTTTCGGGATCATCTGTTCGCGAGGCAACAACGCCTCCAGCTTGCCGCATTCGATAATCACGTTTCCACGCTCAATACGCTTGATCACGCCCGACACCATATGTTCGCGGCGCTCAAGAAAATCATTGAGGATCTGCTCACGCTCGGCATCGCGAATGCGCTGCAGAATTACCTGCTTTGCAGTTTGTGCGCCGATACGACCGAATTCGATGGGTTCCAGTTCTTCTTCGACAAAATCGCCGATCTGCAGATTCTCGCCATGCTCACCGGCATCGGTAATAGCGATCTGGCGGCTTGGAAATTCGTGATCATCATCCGCCACCACTTCCCAGCGACGGAAGCTGAAATGATTGCCGCTATGGCGATCAATCGCGACACGCACGTCCACTTCGTCGTGGCCAAAACGCTTCTTGGTCGCGGAAGCGAGCGCGAGTTCAAGCGCACCGAAGACAATCTCTTTGTCGACGTTTTTTTCGCGCGCCAGCGCATCCACCAGCAACAGTATTTCGCGACTCATTTGTGTATGAACCTCCACCCGATATTTCGGCCGTCTTGCGGATCGGCCTGCATTCACTGAATTGTCGATACTAAAAAATACGTTATCCGCACCACGCAACAATGCGCGTGCCGGAAAAAACCTTTAAAACTTCGGATCCAGGCGTGCCTTGTCAAGATTGGACAAAGGCACTTCGATCAGCTTGCCGTCAGATTCGACCCGAATCACTTCACCATCAAGTCCCTGCAGCACGCCAGAAATGCGCCGCGCACCGTCTTGTGGCAAACGCAACTTCAGCTTGACCGGCTGCCCGGCAAAACGCTCGAAATCGGAAGATTTGGTCAATGGACGATCCAAACCTGGGGACGACACCTCCAGGCGCTCGTAATCGACGTTTTCCACCATAAACAGGCGCGTCAGGTGATTGCTGACCTTGACACAATCATCAAGCGTGATGCCAGCAGGCGAATCGATAAACAGTCGCATCAGGCCACCCCGGGCCAGCTCCAGATCGACCAACTCGTAGCCCAAACCTGCAAGCGTTGATTCCAGCAAAACACGCAATTCCATGACGATCGATATCCAGCAAATAAAAAATGGGCCCGAAGCCCATCCTGTAAAAGTTTGCGATTGTACCAGAAGCGCTTGAAAAAGCGAAACATCACCAGCTATCAGGATACCGCAACAGGACTGGCGCAGAATGATGATCGGGGGTTTC
Organism: Pseudomonadota bacterium; assembly: GCA_030917985.1. Taxonomy (GTDB): domain Bacteria; phylum Pseudomonadota; class Gammaproteobacteria; order Burkholderiales; family SCOH01; genus CALMFQ01. The sequence continues at coordinate 6,848 of JAUPTR010000164.1, forward strand.
GGAACAAATGCACAACAACGCATAAACCGGCTCAAGGCTTTGCGCTTTTTGGCAATTAGAGTAAATTACCTCACTGCCACGCCCACAGAAGAATAATCGGGGCCAGCCAAATCAGCCATAAAAGCAGCGTGAGAGCCAACCTATTCCGTTTGCATAAGGTTCGCAAACTGCATTATCATCGACTGCCATCACCAACACGCACAGGTATTTGGGAGAAGTACAACATGGAAAAGATCTGGTTGAAGAACTATCAGGCTGGCGTACCGGCCGAGATTGATGTCAACGCATATAAATCGGTAGCTGAAGTCTTTGAAAAAAGCGTTGCCAAGTTCGCCGACCGTCCGGCATTTGCCAACATGGACAAAATCATCACCTATCGCGAACTGGACAAGCTGACCCGCGATTTTGGTGCTTATCTGCAAAACAAGCTGGGCCTGAAAAAAGGTGACCGTGTTGCAGTGATGATGCCCAACCTGCTGCAATACCCGATCGCGGTATTCGGCATTCTTCGCGCCGGCCTGACAGTCGTCAACGTCAACCCGCTGTACACCCCGCGCGAACTCGAACACCAGCTGAAGGATTCGGGCGCCGAAACCATCGTCATCCTGGAAAACTTCGCCATCACCCTGCAAGATGTGCTGAAGAACACCCCGGTAAAAAATGTCATCACCACCCAGATCGGTGACATGCTGGGCTTCCCGAAATCGCTGATCGTCAACATGGTGGTCAAGCACGTGAAGAAGATGGTGCCGAGCTGGTCCATCCACAACACGGTCAAATTTAACGACACCCTAACCCAGGGCAGCCGCCTGAAGCTGAATCCGGTACAAATCGGCCACGACGATATTGCATTCCTTCAATACACCGGCGGCACAACTGGTGTTTCCAAGGGCGCCATGCTGACCAACCGCAACATCGTTGCCAACATGATGCAGGCGCATGCCTGGCTGAAGCCGATGGTGCGTGAAGGTCAGGAAATCATCATCACCGCATTGCCGCTCTACCACATCTTCTCGCTGACCGCGAACTGCATGGTCTTCACCGAACTGGGTGGACTGAACATCCTGATCACCAACCCGCGTGATATTCCTGCTTTCGTCAAAGAGCTGCAGAAATACCCGGTTACCTGCATGACCGGCGTAAACACCCTGTTCAACGCCCTGATCAACAACCCGGACTTCGGCAAGATCGATTTCAGCACCTGGAAACTGGCGCTGGGCGGCGGCATGGCCGTACAACGTGCAGTGGCCGAAAAGTGGAAGCAAGTTACCGGCGTGCCGCTGATCGAAGCCTACGGCCTGACCGAAACCTCGCCGGCGGCGTGTATCAACCCGATGGACCTGAAAGAATACAACGGTGCAATCGGCCTGCCGGTTCCTTCCACCGAATGTACCGTGCGCGATGAAGCCGGCAACGAAGTGCCGATGGGCGAGCCAGGCGAACTGTGGGTACGCGGCCCGCAGGTAATGAAAGGCTACTGGCAGCGTCCGGACGAATCGGCGAAGGTACTGAAAGAAGGTGGCTGGCTGGCAACGGGCGACATGGCGATTGTCACCCCTGACGGTTTCTTCAAGCTGGTTGACCGCAAGAAAGACATGATTCTGGTGTCCGGCTTCAACGTTTATCCGAACGAAATCGAAGACGTGGTTGCGATGCACGCCGGCGTTCTGGAAGTGGCCTGTATCGGCATTCCGGACGACAAATCGGGTGAAGTGGTGAAGGTCTATGTTGTGAAGAAAGACCAGGCGCTGACCGAGAAAGAAGTGATCGAGCACTGCAAGAAAAACCTCACCGGTTACAAAGTGCCGAAATACGTCGAGTTCCGTGCCGAACTGCCGAAAACCAACGTTGGCAAGATTCTGCGCCGCGCACTGCGTGACGAAGAACTGGCCAAGACCAAGACACCAGCCTGATCCGGCCTTGTTTTGGAAAGCTCACAAAAACCCGCTTCTGGCGGGTTTTTGTTTTTCTGGCAGAGGCGGATGCATGTGCTAGATTGGATTGACATGCGCCCCTGCCTGACAGGCAAGCGTGCCCGATTCCGACCCTGCCTGATTTGGATGTTTAACACATGGATCTTTCCCCGCTGTTTCGACTGATGGCCGACAAGAAGGCCTCCGATCTGTTTTTCACCCCCGGCGCACCGATCCAGATCAAGATCCAGGGCACGCTGATGGCGGTCAACCAGCAGATACTCTCGGCCGATCAGACCAGACAATGCGCCTACAGCCTGATGACACCAGACCGCATTGCCCGCTTCGAGCAGGATCTGGAAATGAACTTCGGCTTTCCGATCAAGGATGTCGGTAGTTTCCGTGTCAACGTATTCCGCCAGCGAGGCGCAGTGGCCATGGTGATTCGCTACATCCGCCCCAATGCGCCAACACTGGAAGAACTGGGTGTGCCGCCGATGCTGTCGGAACTGGCGATGCTCAAGCGCGGGCTGATCCTGATTGTTGGCGCCACCGGCAGTGGCAAGTCATCCACATTGACGGCAATGCTGGACCACCGCAACGCCACCAAGCCCGGCCACATCCTTACCATTGAAGACCCGCTGGAATTTCTCTACAAACACAAAAAATCCATCGTCAACCAGCGCGAAGTGGGCGTGGACACCCTGAGTTATGGCGATGCACTGAAAAACGCCATGCGCGAAGCGCCGGATGTGCTGATGATTGGCGAAATCCGCGACAAGGACACCATGCAGCACGCCATCACCTACGCGCAATCCGGCCACCTGTGTGTATCGACACTGCACGCCAACAACAGCTATCACACCATGAACCGTGTCATCAGTTTCTTCCCCGAAGAAGCCCGCCCGGCATTTTTGCTGGATATGTCGGTGTGTCTGCGCGCCGTGGTATCACAACGTCTGGTGCGCGGCATTGATGGCAACCTGCTGCCGGCGGTAGAAGTGATGATCAACAACAATCGCATTTCCGAATTGATCCGCAACGGCCAGGTCAATGAAATCAAGGAAGCGATGGAAAACTCGCTCTCCAAAGAATCACAAACC
>JAUPTR010000165.1 GCA_030917985.1 Pseudomonadota bacterium
CGGCATTCAGCACCGCGTCGGACTGAAGTCCGACCTACAAAATCGCCCGCCAGGTTCAGTTGCCGTTTCCCTGCAGCCCGCTCTGCTATCGCCTTGCAAGCACGTCCGCTAACCAAGCCCCTATTGGCTCGCAGGCCAACCCCCATCAAGGCCGCAACGACTCCGCCCACAACAGCGCCGACAAATGGCAGGTATCCACCTGATGCGGCTGCAGCCGCAGTTGTTGCAGTAGCGGCTCCAGCTCCGGCTGATTGCTGCCGGCTGCGTCGGCCAGCCCTTCCAGTTCATCGCCTTCGCACATCTGCGCTAGCTGTAGATAGGCGGCGTGTGGCCCGCTTTGCTGCAGCAGCGCCTGACTTACCGATTCTGGCAGTTGCAGCAGCCCCAGCGCGCGTACCAGCGGGGTTTGCAGCAACACGTCCAGCAGTGAAAACAGGCCGACCAGAAAACGCTGGTTGGCGTCCTGTGGTGTCTGATTCGGGCCGCCGAGGGTTTCCATGAAACGGGCGCGGATCAGCGCCATGTCCAGCAGCGACAGGTCGCGCGCCGCTTCGCCATCCAGTTGAAACAGCAGCACCGTCAGCCAGCGGAACAGTTGCTCGCGGCCGAGCACCATCAGTGCGTCTTCGGCGCTGCTGATCGGCTGGCCGCTGCGCAGTGCGGGTGAGTTCACCAAGCGCAGGATGCGGTAGAGCAGCACCGAATCCTGCTTCAGGGTATTGGCCACCTGTTCGTTGTCGGCTTCGTTGTGCAGCTGGTTCATCAGTTCGATGATCTGCATCCGCCCCGGCTCTACCGGGTGGCTGGGCCAAGGGTGGCGCTGGGTGATGAAGTTGCCGTGAAACAGCTCGACCTTGCCGCCATACAGCAACGAGCGGTGCGCCGAGAGGAAGGCTTCTTCCGAGTCGATATGCCGCGCCAGCAGTTGCACGTGGTTGAGGCTGCCGATCCAGTCTGCGGCGCTGGATGACCAGGTGAGCGGGTCGTCTGGCTCCAGCAGCACATAACTGAGCAAGGGTTGCAGCAGGGTGGCCAGCGGGTGTCGATGCTGGCGGATGCTGAGGCCAAAACGCATGCCCAGGCTGCGATAGGCGCTGACGATTTCAAATAGCGGCTCGGCCAGCACACCGTCGCTCAGCTCCAGCAACAGCACCATTTGCCTGGCGGGCAGGCTGGCCAGCACGGGGTCGCTGATGTGCCGTACATCAAGATGGATGAAAGCGCTGCGGTTGCCCAGCAGGCGGCCCAGATCCAGCATCTGCAAGTGGCTGAGCAGCATCTTGTCGCGCAGGTTGCGGCTGCTTTCGCGTTGCTGCAGGCCTTTGCCCTGGCGTAGCCCCAGCTCGTAGCCGATGAGATGTTGCTGGCGATCCAGCACCGGCTCGCGGCGGATCACCGATTTTTCGCCATCCACGCTCAGTGCGTCGGATGCCGGCGTGCCACACGGTGGCGGGGTGGCTTGCGGCTGCCTTGCGGGAAAAAGCCAGGCCAGCAGACGTTGCAACATGGTGGCTCCGCTTGGATGGGGGATTTCAGTATAGTTGCCGTGCCGCTTGTTGCCGTGTGATTGGCGTTGTCTGCAAGTGCCTGTGCCGATGCAGGATTTTGGCGTCATATTTATTTCACAATATCCGCATACACTGCGCCGGTCTTTACCCACGCGGATATATCCATAATGAGCAAACTGATCGACAACACCCGCCAGCTGATCAGCGGCGACGAGGATTCGAATACTTCCGGCAATGAACACTTCCAGAACGTGCTGCAGGCACGTTTGAGCCGTCGCGATGTATTGCGTGGCAGCCTGGGTGTGGGCATGGCCACCATGTTTGGCAGCTTTGGCCTGTCTGCCTGCACCAGCGATGACAACAATGACGACAACGCCGCCGCCGGCAGCGGTGAAAAACTGCTGAACTTCAGCGCCGTCAACAAGAGCGTGCTGGATCAGGTGATTGTACCGGCCGGCTACACCGCCAGCGTGATCTATGCCCTGGGCGACCCGCTCAGCGCCACTACGTCTGCATTCAAGAACGACGGCACCGATGGCGATTTCGAAAACCGTGCCGGTGACCATCACGACGGCATGGAATATTTCGGCCTGTCGGCTGACGGCAAACCGTCTACCACCAGCAACGACCGCGCCTTGCTGGGCATGAACCACGAAGCCACCACCGACGAAAAGCTGACATCGTTCTTCCAGCACGCCAACGGCGGCACCGCATCGCTGCCGCGCCCGGCTGCAGAAGTGGACAAGGAAGTTGCGCTGCACGGCGTGTCGGTTGTCGAAATCAGCAAAAGCAGTAGCGGCAAGTGGGCTTATGTTCAGGCTTCCAGCTTCAACAAGCGTTTTACTCCGCTGACGCCGATGGAGTTGTCCGGCCCGGCCAAGGGTGATGCGCTGATGGTCACCAAATATTCGACCACCGGCCTGCTGTGCCGTGGCACGCTCAACAACTGCGGCACCGGCAAAACGCCGTGGGGCACCTTGCTCACCGGCGAAGAAAACTGGGCTGGCTACTTCTTCCGCAGCGCCACTGACGATGCTGCACGTGATGCCAAGAGCGTGACTGCGCTCAAGCGTTACGGCCGCAGCCAGGGCGCCAGCAGCCGCCACGGCTGGGAAACCGGCGGCAGCGACGACAAATACGCACGCTGGAACAACAGCAAGCTGGGCACATCCAGCAACGGCGCCGATGATTATCGCAACGAGATGAACACCTTTGGCTACGTGGTGGAAGTCGACGCTTACGACAAGAGCAAAACCGCTAAAAAGCGCACCGGCCTGGGCCGTTTTGCCCACGAAAGCGCAGCATTCTCCAAGCCGGTAGTCGGCCAGCCGCTGGCGGTGTATCAGGGCGACGATGCACGTAACGAATACATCTACAAATTCGTTTCGACTGCTGTCTGGTCGGCAGCCGATGCCAACCCGACTGACCGCATGGCCACTGGCGACAAATACCTGGACAGCGGCAAGCTGTATGCCGCCAAGCTCAACGCCGATGGTTCGGGTGAATGGATCGAGCTGAACATCAGCAATGCCAAGATCGCCGCTTATGCTGGTTACAGCTTTACCAACCAGGCCGATGTGCTGGTTAACGCCCGTATCGCCGCCGATGCAGTGGGCGCCACCAAAATGGACCGTCCGGAATGGTGTGGCGTGCATCCAAACACCGGCGAAATCTATTTCACCCTCACCAACAACAGCAACCGCGCCGTTGAGCCGAGCTCGTCGCAACTGGCACCGGACAACAGCAACCCGCGCGCCTACAGCGATGCCAAGGGCAGCAGCACCAGCAAAGGCAACGTCAACGGCCACATCCTGCGGGTGCGTGAAGGCAGTGCCGGCGCTACCGCCACCAGCTTCAACTGGGATGTCTACCTGTTTGGCGCGCAAGCCGATGCCGACAAGGGGCTGATCAACCTGTCGAACCTGACCGCCGACCAGGACTTCTCCAGCCCGGACGGCATTGCATTCAGCCCGTCCACCGGCATCTGCTGGATTCAGACCGACGACGGCGCCTACACCGACGTGACCAACTGCATGATGCTGGCGGCCATTCCCGGCAAGGTGGGTGACGGTGCGAAGAAAACCCTGGCGCACAAAAAGGCCGACGGCAGCACGTTGAACGTTGACACTTATGTTGGCAAGGAGCCGACCACCGATACGCTGAAACGTTTCCTGGTTGGCCCGAAAGACTGCGAAATCACCGGCCTGTGTGAAAGCCCGGACGGCAAGAGCCTGTTCATCAACATCCAGCATCCGGGTGAAGGCACCAAAATGGCGGATATTGCCGACACCAGCAAATACACCAGCCAATGGCCAGCCAACGCCGGTTACGGCGCCGGCAAGCGCCCACGCTCGGCAACCATCGTAATCACCAAAAACGACGGTGGCCGCATCGGCAGCTAAACCGTTCCCGTCCTCTTGTTGGTTTGATACGGGCTCCTGCGGGAGCCCGTTTTTTATGATGCGCTGCGGCCCGCGCTGGCATTGGCTTGCAGCCTGGCCTGCAGGGCGCGCCGGTATTGCCCTGCAGCCGGGCAATAAAAAAGGCTGCCAAGGCAGCCTCTGTGCGGCAAGCGGCTGAATCAGCTCCAGCCACCCACCTGCGCCCAGCGTTCCATCTGGTCGATGCTGTGTGCGCCGACAAACATTTCGTCGCCGACAAACACCGTTGGTGTATCCAGCACGCCGCGCTGGCAGGCCACGTCGGTCATCTGGTGCAGGCGGTCTTTAATGGCCTGTTCGTTGATGCCGGTGTACATGGCTGCCGAGTCGATGCTGTAGCGCTCGGCAACATTCAGCACGAAATCGGCATCGCCAATGTTGTGGTCGGTGACCCAGTAGGCCTTGAAAATGCCCACTGCAAACTGGGTGGCTTTTTCCTCGTCGTAGTTTTGCTCTACCCAGTAATAAGCACGCGCTGCAGCAATGGTGTTGACCGGAAAGGTGGACGGCCAGTTGAGCGGCATGCGCAGCTGGCGCGCGGTGCGCCAGGCATCGCGTTGTTCATAGGCCAGCTCGGCCGGCGTCAGTGGCGGTTTTTCCAGCATCTTGTGCAGCGCCAGCTGCAGAATCGGCCGCCAGTTGACCTTTTTGCCATTGCGCGAGGGAAAACCTTCGAGCTTGTTGGCAGCGATGTAG
>JAUPTR010000166.1 GCA_030917985.1 Pseudomonadota bacterium
CCGCTGGGAAGTAAACATCCGCATCGCCGCCGTCATGGGCTTCGTCGGCGCCGGCGGCCTGGGGCAGATGTTGTACATGACCCTGTCGCTGTTCCAGATGCAACAAGCCGCCAGCGTCATCCTCGCCACGCTGCTGCTGGCCTGGCTCGCCGAATCCTTCAGCGCCCGCCTGCGGCGCGGTTTGCAACCGGCCTGAAGGCCGCATCCCCATTGCCTCGCAGCCCGGCCTGCAGGCCGCGCTGGTATTGCCTTGCAGGGCAGAGCCTCAAGAGCCGGCCAAGCGCGCGTAGGTCGGACTTCAGTCCGACACCGCCGCCTGCGTTAAGCACCGCGTCGGATTAAAATCCGACCTACAACAACACGTTGATTTTGCAGGGCTGTTTGCAACCGGCCTGCAAGCCGCGCCCCTATTGCCCTGCAGCCTGGCCTGCAGGCCGCTCTGGTATTGCCTCGCAGGGCAGTGCGGTTAATGTTGGCAACAACACCTGATCCCAAACCTGCTGGATTTCGACTGCGGAAAAGTCCTGATGCTGTTGTTTCTTGATGCCGGCTTGCGAGAGGTCGATATGCAGCGTTGGCTCAACCCCGGCCTGCTGCAGGCAATGGCGTGCGCAATGCAGCGGGCAGCCGTCGATGGCGATGATGGGGCGGCCGGAGCGGGCGGTGCGCAGCAGCGGTTTGACTCCGCCGCCGACGCCGGCAATACACGACATTTCTGCGCGCTGTTCGCGATCCAGCCGCACTGCCAGCGCGTTTGCCAGTTGCGCTACGTCCGAGCAGCCGGAGCAGGAGTACACCAGTGGCAGGGCCTGATAGGTGGCAAGTGTCGTGCGCGCGTTGCTCATGAGGTGTTCCTTTGCAATCAGAACCTTATATTGTCGGTTCGGTGCGTGACATTTTTGTTACAGCATGCTGCCAGCAGCACGTCCTGCAGATTGTTGGTGAAAGCCTTGCCGTCGAGCAATACCGATTGTTGCAGCCGCTGCCGCAGCCCGGCGCGAATCTGTGCCAGTTGTTGCGGCTGTTGCGACCAGTAAAGCGCTTTCTGCAGATATGCCTCTCGCGAGTCGGCAACAAAATCTTCCAGCCCCAGCGGTGCCAGCAGGCTCAGGCCAGAGCGGCTCAGCATGCGTTCGCCCACCTGTGTGATCATCGGCACGCCCATCCACAGGCCGTTGATGCTGGTGGTCATGCCGGTAAATGGATACGTGTCGAGGGCGATGTCGACTTGCTGGTGCAGTTTCAGGAATTGCTCGTAACGTAGCTTGGTAAACAGCGTCAGCCGTTCGGCGGCAATGCCGCGTTCGGCAAAAAAATGCCTGACGTAATCCAGCGATTCGGCGGCGTGCACAATCATCACCAGCCTTGCATTGTCGATTTGCGACAGCAGCTCGGCCCACAGCAACAACACATCCTGCGAGATTTTGACGAAGCTGTTGAACGAGCCAAAGGTGACATGGCCACGCTCCAGCATCGGCAGCGGCGAAACCGGCAAATCCATCTCTGGCGGTGGTTGCAGTGCGCGATAACTTTGCAGCCAGGCGAGCTTTTCGCTGCAGAAGGCCGCCATGCTGTCGTCCGGGGCGTAATACCTGTCGACCAGGATGTAGTCCATGGCATCCATGCCGGTGGTGGCGGGATAACCCAGCCAGCTTACCTGCACCGGTGCCGGGCGTAGCGCAAACACCGGCAGGCGGTTGCCGCCGGAATGGTTGTTGAGGTCGACCAGTACATCAATGGCGTCGTCACGTATCTGCTGCGCCAGCTGTGTGTCGCTCAGCGTCAGCACATCGCGCCAGGCGCTGGCCTGCTGTTTGAAGTGCTCGGTGTAGGCGTCGCTTTTGTGGTGGTTGTAATAACAGACAATATCGAACTGATCGCGGTTGAAATGCTCAAGCACCGGGCCGAAGAAATGCGCCACCGAATGCTCGCGCAGATCGGCCGAAACAAAGCCGATGCGCAGCTTGTGCTGTGGATCGTGTGCCGGGCTGCTGTCAGCCGGGTGTCGGGCCACCTGCGGCAGGCGCGCGTTGTATTGCCGGTGCTGCTCAAACCACTCGGCATGCGGCAGGCTGTCGATGTAGTTGAGCGCAAACAGATAGCTGCTGTAGGTTTGTGCATCGTTGGGCGCCAGCGCCACCGCGCGCTGCAGCAGTTGCAGGCATTGTGCGTGTTCGCCTTTTTTCAGCAAAGACTGGCTGAACATCTGGTAGAGATCGGCGCGTTCGCCATCCACTTGCAGCGCTTTGTTCAGAATCTGCAATGCTTCTTCGATGTAATTGTTGCGCCAATACAGATCGGCCAGCCGCAACATCGCATCCACATTGTCTGCATCGCATTCCAGCGCCTTGCTGGCGGCGTTGAAAGCCATGTCGAAGTTTTTCAGCCAGCGTTCGGCCAGCTGGCTGATGTGCAGATAAGCCCGCGCCGGCTGAAACCCCTGTTCAATCGCTGCGCCCAGTAGTTGCAGGGCTTCTTCCGCGCCATCCCTGCTGCCGCCCAGCAGCACGCCCAGCCGGTATTTCAGCTCTGCCGATTTGGGCAGCTGCGCCAGCGCGGTGCGATAACATTTTTCTGCCACCTCGTTGATACGCAGCATGTCTGCCGCCTTGCCCATGCCGATCAGCGCCTCTGCCGACATGCGTAGCGACAGCGAGCGCTGATAAACCTCCAGCGCCGGGCGCCATTGCTGGCGGGCCAGCAGGCAATCGCCCAGCAGCCGGTGGGCCACCGCATGTTGCGGGCTTTTGCGCAGCAGCGCCTGCAGCATTTTTTCTGCAGCCTGCCATTGGTTTTGCTGTATCAGCAGCGCGATTTTGTTGAGTTCAGCATTGGCTTGCATCTGCGCCACCATCGGTGTGGGGGGCGGTTTGCCCCAGCAGTTGTTGTGCCTGATTGGCCAGGCAGGCGGTGTCGATGTGGCTGAGTTGCAATGTCTGCGCGCTTTCCAGCCGCGCAAAATTGCGCTGCATCGATTTGAAATACGCCGGGTCGTAATGTTCGTGCAGCAGCGCCGCCACCAGCTCTGGCCACTGTTGCTGATTCACCAGCTCGCTCCAGCGCTGGATGGTGTGTTTGCCGTGCAGCTCGGTCAGCCGTTGCAG
>JAUPTR010000167.1 GCA_030917985.1 Pseudomonadota bacterium
GCCTCCGCACAGTGTGGTGAGCGGCGCGCTTGGCGGAGCCAGTGCCACTTCGTCGGTATCGCCGCCCAATCAGCTGGTGTGGGCCAGAATGTACCCAGCCTGGCTGGGGGACAACCTGTCCAAGGATTTTGAAGCCGCCAGGGCCGGTAACCACGTCACGGTGGGTAATGCCAGCGGGCAATATTTGTTGATGCGCACTGGCGCCAATAGTGATGTCGACATGCGCTCGGTATTTGCATCAGGGCTTGGTCGGGTCGAGTTCAGCCTGACGGCTGGCCAGGCCAGCCTGTTGCGCAATGGTGGTGCTGAAGTTGCCACGCTGCAGGGTGGGGCCTTGGCGGTAGATTTCGCCAAGCGCAGCTTCGATGCATCGGTGGCCGTCATGCATGAGGCCACCGGCGTCGTGAATATCGGTGCACAAGGCACGGTGGATCAGTTCAACGGCATGATGCGGGGCGGCAATATCAACGGCGAGGGCCGCATGGTGGGGGCGCTCAGCCCGGATGCACGTCAGGCGGGTTTGGCGTTCGATCGTCAGACCGACAAGGGGCTGGTGACTGGCATCACGCTCTGGGGGCGTTGACTTGACGGGTTCCGACCAAAACCGTGTTCCATCTGGTGGTGGCCGGGTTGCCGGGCTGATGCGCCTGGCCTTGCTGTTGTTTGCCTTGTTGCTGGTGGCGTTGGCTGACGGGTTTGCGCCCGGCTGGAAAGACGGCCTTGATGAGTTGCCCGGCGACGTTGCCTGGCGCATCTCTGCCAGCAAGCAGCCCGACGCCAGAATGGTGCTGATCGACGTTGACGAAGCCAGCTTGCGTGAAATCGGCCCTTGGCCGTGGCCCCGGTCTGTTATGGCAAACCTGTCGCGGCAACTCGCTGCACAGGGCGTTGAGCGGCAGATTTACGATATTGTGTTTGAAACCCCGCGTGCTGACGACGCAGTGTTGGCCGGCGCGCTGCGCAGTACGCGGTCTACGCTGGCGCAGATTTTTGTGCTGGATCGTGGCGCCGTGGTTCATAGTGGCTTGCCAAGGGGGGCAGATGCCGGGCTCCGCTGTCAGGAAGGCTGGCCGCAGGCCTCCGGTTTCATCGCACCGTCCGCTGCCATCAAGCACCTCTCTGTTGGTCACATCACCCCCCGCATTGATCGCGATGGCGCTGTGCGCCGCCTGCCCGCACTGATCTGTCTGCAGCAGAAGGCGTATCCCGCCCTGGCGCTGGCTGGCCTGTCTCAAGCCAGCCTTCAGTTATTGCCCGCCGAAGGCTGGCTTGACCCACCTTACCGCTTGAAGTTCGGGCCGCAGCATGATGCCGTTTTGCCGCTGTCTGCCACTGGCGATATCCGGATTCCTTACAGGCTTCATCCCGATGCCTTTATCGCAGTCTCTGCGGCAGACGTAATGGCCGGCCTGGTGCCGCAAAACCTGTTGCAGGGCCGGGTGGCGGTGGTGGGCTCCACCGCGCTTGGGGTTAACGATGCGGTGCCCACGCCTTTTAATGGCGCCACACCCGGCATGCTGATCCATGCGGAGTTGTATGCCGGTCTGCTCGATCGCAAGCTCCCATACACGCCGCGCCATGCATGGGTGTTGCAATTGCTAGTGTTTGCCCTGCTGTCTGGCATGTTGCTGCTGGTGGCCTATCGTGCTCGCCGGGCGAGGGTGTTTTTGCCTCTGCTGGGTGTATTGGGTGTTGCGCTGGTGGTTGCCTTGCACATCAGCGCATTGCTGTTTGCGCAGATCTGGGTGGGCTGGGTGTCGGTGGCGCTGCCGCTGCTGTTGGGCGCCTTGTTTTTGGCGGTGCATGAGCACTGGCGCAGCCGCAATGATCGTGAGCGCCTGTTCAGCCATCTATCCAGCTATCTGCCTGCCGCAGTAGCCAGCGCCCTCGCGTTGCAACGACCCAGTGGCGTGGTTCAGGCAGAAAGGCGCGAAGTTACGGTGCTGATTGCAGATATCCGCAATTTTTCTGCCTATTGCGAAAATGCGCCGGCAGAAGAGGTTGCCGCCGTGCTGCATACCTATATAGTGATCGCCCAGCAAGTGGTGGAAGAATACGGTGGCGTGCTCGAATCCATGCACGGTGATTCGATTCTTGCGCTGTGGCCCGGCATTGATACCCGTGCGGTGGATGCCGCCAGGGTTCTGGTCAAGCGTGCCAGAGAGTTTCTGCCCGCATCGCTGCCTGCGCATCTTGCGCCGCTGGCGCTGGGTGCGGGGGTAGAGGCGGGCGTGGCGCTGATCGGCTCGATTGGCCCGCAGCGCCGGCGCACCCACACCGCAATGGGCGCCACAGTCACCACTGCCGGCCGTTTGCAAGCCATGACAGCCGATCTGGCAGAAAGTGTTTTGATCGGCCCCGTGCTTGCTGATGCGATGCCGATAGACTCGTTGCATGGCTTGGGGCAGTTTCTGCTTGAAGGCCTGCGCCGACCGCAGCACGTATTTGCTCCTGACACCTGAGATTGCCGCCGGCCTGACCGCTTCTTTATGATGTTTTCCCCCTTTTGCCTGCCAAAACACTGGCGGCTGTATTTTTGCCTTCTGCCTCTCGGGTGGGGCGGCTTGTCCGCAGCGGCAGTGGCTGATGAGCGCGAAGCCGTCATCTCGCACAGCCCGCAGGCTGTCTGCCCCGCTGGTGCCGGGCAAAAATTGCCACGCAATGTGGATGATTTGCAGGTGCTGGCGCGGCAACTGGCCGAGCGCGAGCCCGATTGCCAGGAACAGGCAGCTTTTCTGGCCTGGTATGGCGCCGTGCTGAATGCGCTAGGGCAGGCGGAAGCCGCATCAACCCGCCTGGAGCGCGCATTGATGCTGGAGCCCGAACTGCTGGCCGCCAGGGTGGAATATGCCGTAGCCCTGGGGCGCTCTTCGCGCTGGGGTGAAGCCGTTGATCTGGCCGATCAATTGCTGGCCGATCCTTCCACGCCGCAGCGCTTGCGTGTGCCGCTACGCAACTACCGCGATTATTGGGCCACCCGGCTGCCCGGCTTTTGGGGCGCCGCCCAGGTTCAGCTTGGCTACAGCACCAATCTCAACACCGCCCCCAGTCGTAGCAGCCATTTTCTGACCTTTGGCGGGCAGGAATTTCCCTTTGATCTGAGCGAATCCGAACAGCCGCGCGCCGGTTCGGCCGTTATGGTTGAGCTGGTGGGCGGGCACGAATCACAGTTTGGCAACGGAGATCAGCTTTACGCAACAACAGTGTTGCGTATGCGCCACAGTGAGCAATACAACGAAACAGACTACTTGCAGGCCGATGGCGCGCTCAACTGGACTGGCGAAGTCAACAGCGCACGTTTTAATCGCTTGCTGGGCGCCAGTGTGCAGATATTGCAGGGGGGCGCCTCCATGGCTGCGCTGCGCGGCGGGGCAAATTATGAATACAGCGTGCGCAACTGCACCCTGCGTGGCGGGCTTGATCTGGAGTGGCGCGCCTATCCAGACGAAAGAACGCTGGATGGCGTGGTGCCGGGCCTGATTTTTGGTGGCCGCTGCGATCTGCCCGGCTTTCGCATGTTGCAGCCCGGTCTGCATGTGCGGCTGGAGCGCGACTACGCCACCCACCCAGAGCGCCCCGGAGGCGATCAGCGGCGCCTGGAGCTGATTGCCGGCCTGCGCCACCCACTGGCGGCAGGCTGGCTGGAAACCATACTCAGCCGCCAATGGTTGTTTGACCAGCATGGCTATAGCCCCCTGTTGGAAAACAACAACTTGCGTCGACTTGATAAGACTCAACTTAAACTCGAATACAAATATCCAATTGAAGCTGGCTGGTTGGCAGTTACTGGCTATAATTGGGCCAGGCAAGACAGCAACCTCAGTCTGTTCCGCAACCAGGAACAATCTGCCTGGCTAGGTTTTCGCAGACAGTGGTAAACTCGCGCGGCTTGTTTGTTGTATGAATGGTAAAAAGTTGTGGCGGTGTGATGCACATCACACACTTTTGCCAGCCGATCCATATAATGGCAACACGGGCAAATGCTAAGCCCTTCTAAACCTGACCCGTTTAGAAATTTTTTTTTGAGACCTTTAGGAGATTTAAATGGCTCTGACTTCTGCACAACAGAACGATCTTTTCAAACTGACGGTTGGCCTGTTCAACGCAGCACCGGGTGCTTTCTACACTGAAGTAGAAGGCATTCTGGTTGGCTCGCAAACCCCTGCAGCAGCCGCTCAGGTATTGATCAATACTGCAGCGTTCCAGGCAATCCTGCCTTCCAACATCCTCACCAGCACCCAGTTCTCCACCAAGTTTCTGGATATGCTGGTTGGCAGCACCGTTTCGGATGCCAACAAGGCTTGGGCTGTTGCACAGATGGATGCCAAACTGAATGCTGGCGAAACTCAAGGTGCAGTAGCATGGTGGGCAATCGACGAACTGTCGAAAGTGCCGACCAGCAACGCAGACTGGGGTACTGCTGCAACCCTGCTGAGCAACAAACTGGACGTTGCCAAGCACTTTACTGTTGATCAGTATGTTGCAAGCAAGGACATCGCAGTGCTGCAAGATCGGAAGAGC
>JAUPTR010000168.1 GCA_030917985.1 Pseudomonadota bacterium
ACCCGGGAAAAGCCAGCTCTTCCAGGGTGAAATGATGGTGATCGGGAAAGGCATAACAGCGCGGCTGCAGCCCCATGCCGCGTAACTGCATGAAAAAGCGCTCCGGGTGGCCGATGCCGGCCACTGCAACCAGATTGTGGTCAATGAAGTCGCTGGCAGGGCGGCTTTCGTGTGGTGCGCCCAGTCGGTAACACTCGCCACCAGTCAGGCGCATTTGAAACAGCGGGCGTTGCGGCAGGGTGGGTTGGCCAAAACCATTCAGCACAATCGCATCGACGTGCTGCAGCCGCGACTGCGGCTCGCGCAATGGCCCGGCAGGCAGCAACAGGCCATTGCCAAAACCACGGGCACCGTCAACCACGGCGATTTCGACGTCGCGCGCCAGCGGGTAGTGTTGCAGCCCGTCGTCACACAGCAGCAGGTTGCATTCAGGGTGGGCTTTGAGCAAGGCTCGGCCAGCGGCTGCGCGATCACGACACACCACAACCGGCAATGCCGTGTGACGGGCAATCAGCACCGGTTCGTCGCCTACCTGATCGGGGTTGCTGTCGGGGTAAACCACGGTCGGCTCGGTGGCGCTGCCACCATAACCACGGCTGATAATGCCCGGATGGTAGCCCAGCTGGCACAGCCGCCGGGCAAGATGGATGGTGAGCGGGGTTTTGCCGGTGCCGCCAACGCTGATGTTGCCAACCACCACCACCGGTACGGGCAGGTTGTTTTGTCTGCTTATGCCGAATTTGAACGACTGCCGGCGCAAGGCAGCGATGCCGCCGAACAGCGCGCTGAGTGGCGTTAACAAGGCGCTGACCGGGGTAAAGCGTTGCCAGTGTTGTTCTATCCAGGCCATTAAACGATTCGGCCCGCATCAAAGCGGGCCGCCATTGGGAACGGGATTATTGTCCGGAGGACTGGGTGGCGAAGGTGATGCGGGCGTAGCCGGCAAACCTCGCGGCTTCCATAATGTTGACGACAGCCTGATGGGTGGCCTTGGCGTCTGCATTGATGATGACGACCGGGTCTTTCTGGCCACCGGAGGCTTTTTTCATCTCCACACTGAAAGACTCAGGCGTACTGAACGCCACCAGCGCGCTGTTGATCATGTAACGGCCGTTGGCATCCACGCCGACATTGATCTCTGCCGGCTTGTCGGCCGCCTGTTCGGCATCAGCCTGCGGCAGGTTGATCTGCAACTCGGCATAACGCGAGTAGGTGGTGGTGACCATCAGGAAAATCAGGATCACCATCAACACGTCGATCAGCGGAATGAAATTGATTTCTGGCTCTTCGTGCTGGCTGCCGCGGCGGAAGTTCATCTGTCTGCTCCGGGGTGATTACAGCTTGCGGTCGCCGTGAACAACTTCAACCAGCTTGATTGCCTGTTGCTCCATATCGATCAGCAGCGAATCAACACGGGCGCGGAAATGACGATAGAAGCCCATGGCCGGAACGGCGATGACAATGCCGAAAGCAGTGTTATAGAGTGCCACCGAAATACCGTGCGCCAGCACTGCCGGGTTGTTGCCGGTGGGCGACTGCGAGCCGAAAATCTCGATCATGCCGACCACGGTGCCGAGCAGGCCCATCAGCGGCGCCAGCGAGGCAATGGTGCCAAGGGTGGTCATGAAACGGTTCAGGTCGTGCGCAACAGCAGAGCCGGTTTCTTCAATCGATTCTTTCATCACCTCACGCGGGCTGTTAACGTTGCGCAGGCCAGCGGCAAGAATGCGGCCCAGATGGGATGCGTGTTGTACCTTGACCAGGGTTTCCTGCGTCAGGGTCCCGGCACGGTATTCCTGAACCACTTTTTGTAACAGGCCGGTTGGCGCAACCACCGATTGCCGCAACGACAGCGAACGCTCGATAATAATGGTAACGGCTGCAATCGAGGCCAGGATGAGGGGCCATACCGGCCAGCCGGCTGCTTGAATGATGGAGAACACGCGAAACACTCCGTGATGGCTATTTCCAGAAGGAATGAACTTTAGCTGTTCGGGTGCGGTTCGGCAAGTATGCCGCTGTCACATTCGCCGATTTGTCGCGGCTTGCCGTCAGGCTCTGTTGAGTTTGGTTTCGCAGATCGCGTTTCCCCGCTTTGGGGCCTGCACTGGCGCCACAAACCACTTGTGGAGATGATGACCTTACGCGTTTTGTTTTCAGGATCAGGCCCCAAAGCGGGGAACCCCAGTGGGCCGAGTCGATTTTTGCGGCCATCCGGCGTTGCGATTCGCTGAAATAGCTCGCTATTCGGCGCTCACCGCGCCTTGGCTGACCGAAAAACTCGACCCGGCGCGACTGTGAAACCAATCTCAACAGCGCCCGGAAAAAATGAAATCGGAATCACTACTTGCGTGAGTTTATCCCCGGCCTGTGGATAATTTTGTGCATAATGCGCGCCGACAAGCGCCGATTTTGTTTCCCGTCAAGTATCTTTTTTCGGGAATATAAAGTGATTTAAAAAAAATTGCTTAAATATCATGAGCATAAGAATATGCTTAAATTCGAGTTAA
>JAUPTR010000169.1 GCA_030917985.1 Pseudomonadota bacterium
CCTGAGCAACGTGCCGCAGCGCAGGAGCGGGTGGGCTCGGCCACCCCGGATGCACGCAACAATCGGCAAGACCGAACCAATCCGGGCATGCCGCCGATGTCAGATCCTTATGCTTCGCGGCAGTCGATGGAGGCGCGGCCAGAGATGAATAATCGCTCGCAGGCCCCGTCTGGTGGCGCCTTTGAAGGTATGGGTAATGGTGCGTCGGCGCGCATGGACAGTGCGCGTGGCGCCAGCTCGCTCGGCAGTGCCGGCTCAAGAGCAGGCGCTGGTTCGGGGGCTGGGGCACGCATGGGCGGTGGTATGCGCGGTGGTCGTCGCTGAACGGAATCGATATGAAAAAAACTCAAGTTAATCTCGTTTGTTGTGCGCTGCTGGGCGCCTTGCTCAGCTCTGGTGCGGCCGCTGCGTTGCAGCGTTTTGATTCGCCGGAAGCCGCTGCGCTGTCGCTGGCAGCGGCTGTTACCGGCAACAACAGCCGTGCGTTGCAGGCCATGCTCGGGCGAAATGCCGATGCCTTGCTCAGCTCGGGCGATGCCGTACAGGATAGACAATTGCGCCAGCAGTTTGGCGATGCCTTCAACCAGCAACACCAGATCGATATCAACGGCAAACATGCCTCCTTGCGCATGGGCAACGATAGCTGGGTGTTTCCGATTCCGCTGCTGCAGGTTAACGGCGAATGGGTGTTTGACCCCGGCGCCGGCCAGAAGGAGATCCTCAATCGCCGCGTGGGCCGCAACGAGCGTTCGACCATGCAGGTGATGCAGGCTTACGTGCAGGCGCAGCGCGACTATGCCCTGCTGGCGCGCGAGCATTTGGGCTCGCCGCAATATGCGCAGCAGCTGGTATCCACGCCTGGCAAATTTGATGGTTTGTACTGGCCTGCGCAACAAAGCGATGTGCCCAGCCCGATGGGGCCGCAAATGGCGCAGGCACAGGCCGCCGGCTACAAGGTGACGGGCGCTGGCCGACCGTATCACGGTTATTATTACCGCATCCTCAAGGCCCAGGGCCCTGCTGCCAGTGGTGGTGAGCGCGATTACGTGCTGGGTGGCCGCATGATCGGCGGCTTTGCGCTGCTGGCGTGGCCCGCCACCTATGGCAATAGCGGCGTGATGACGTTCATGGTGAATCAGGACGGTGTGGTTTATCAGCGTAATCTGGGCCCGAAAACCGCGCAGCAGGCGGGCGCCATCCAGCGATTCAATCCTGACGGGCAGTGGCAGCCGGCGAGGCTGGATTGATTGCCGGCGATGGCTGGCCGACGCTGATTTCGCCACGCGCCAGCCTTTCCATGGCAGCCGCCAGGCTGGATACGCCTGCGCCCCGGAAAAACAGGCAGGGGGTGCCATGCCGCTTGCAATGCTGCTTCAGCTGGTAATAAGCCGAGTGGCTGATGCAATCGGTGGGGCATAAAACCGCATCCACACCCTGAATCATCTCCGGCAGGCGCGACAGCGCTTCTTCCTGCCCGCCGTCGTGGTGAATCAGGCGGATGCCGATACGCGCCGCCAGCTGGCGATAATGGCTGGCCATTGCGCTGCGTCCGCCAACATACAGAATATTGCGCGGCGCCTGCGGGCAGTTGCTGCAGGCTTCGGCTGTTTCGGTGTCGCCCAGCAGCAGTCGCTCCAGTGCGCTGCGTTCTGCTTCCAGCTGCTGTTCGCGCTGTTGCGATTGGCGCAATTGCGTTTGTAGCTCTGCCTGTTGCTGCAATTGTTGTTGCTGCTTGTGCAGGCTGCAGCGCATTTGCTGATTGGCTTCTTGTTGCAGCAAGAGTTGCTGCCCCATTTCCACGTAAACCTGGCCGGATTCAAACTGTGCCAGCCTGTGCAACTGCTGTTGTGCCTGCTGCCATTGCTGTTGCGCCTGCACCAGCTGGCGTTCCAGCTCGCCAATCTGCTGCCGCAGTTGCCCCAGTTGTTGCTGCTGGCGCAACTCACGGCCATCGGCCAGGTGCCGCAGCTGGGCATTTTCGGTTTCCAGCCTTGCCAGCCGGCGTTTGTCTGCCGATTGCGTGGCCCCCACCTGATGCGACAGCATGTGCATGTCGGAAAACAGCACCTGGCGCAGTGCCGAGCCACTGAGTCGATGGGTGAAAGCCGCCCACAGTGGCCCGGCCACATCACCATTGTCCAGGCATTGTTTCCACGTCTGCAGTAGCGCATCGGCACTTTGCAGCCGGCTGCATCGCTGCAGCCAGTCGGCATATTTGCGATCAAGGAATTTCTGCAGCCCTTCGGCCACCGGCCCGCGCTGGCGGCAATGCCCCACCGCCTTGACGTGCAGGGTAAACGCCTGCCTGCTGCCGTCGCCAAACCCCAGCTTGTCTGCCAGCCGCTGCAGTTCGCCGGCATCGATGCAGGTGCCGATGATCGGGCAGTGGTAGGCGTCATCCAGCTCCCACAATCTGGCCGGCTTGTTGCTTTTGGGCGGTGGCCGCAACACCGGCAACGGAACGAAGGCCAGCGGGCTGGCATCAAACTGCGGCCCAAACGCCTGCTGCAGCGATTGATCCAGCGGCTTGCCACTCATGCCCGTTGCCCCTGCGTTTGTTGATACAGGCGGCTGCTGAGCTGCTCGCAGTATTCACGCAGATCGCTGTCCAGCGCTGGATCATCCGCCAGCCTTGCCAGCAGGCCCGCTGCCTGCATGCTGCTGGCTGGGCAAGTGGTCAGGCAATGGCGCAACAGCATGGCCAGGGTGCCGGTCAGCATTTGTTGTGAAGCGTGGGGGCTCGTCATGGTGTTGCACTCCTTGCCTGCGCCAGTTTGTGCAGCCTGATCGGGCTGTCAGCCGGCTTTAGTTGAGAATGGTTCTCAATATAGTTCGCCAAAATAGAAATGTAAATGAGAATTATTGTTATTGGATGTGTGTGCGGATGTTTGGCCGGGGCTGTGGCCTGGATTTTGCGTGACTTAGGGAAGCGCTGATTTATTCTGCGAGCGGGATGAAGTGCAAGGAGCCCGGCGCGCAGAGCGTTGCATGGCCATTC
>JAUPTR010000170.1 GCA_030917985.1 Pseudomonadota bacterium
AATCAATTGGCCAATTGATAATTGCCGGCATTAGTCATTACATTGGCATTTTTCCTGAATGGCAGTGGGGGCTGTTTGAGTCCGCCACTTGAAATGAATCGGCTGCGTTTTTACATTCGCTAACTTGTGTAATGGAAAAACAGGCTGTATTTTTATCAGTGCGGGTATCACTTGATTCTATTGCAATGTGTTAGAGTATTGCCGCTTATTGGCGATACACATTCATTTCTGACAATCAAAGGA
The DNA here is from genome assembly GCA_030917985.1 of Pseudomonadota bacterium. GTDB lineage: Bacteria > Pseudomonadota > Gammaproteobacteria > Burkholderiales > SCOH01 > CALMFQ01. The sequence continues at coordinate 244 of JAUPTR010000170.1, forward strand.
CAATCAATGGCTAGTTATCTGGAACTGAAAGCCCAGGCAGAAAAACTGCTGCAGCAGGCAGAAGAAATACGTAAACAGGAAGTTGCCACTGTCGTTGCCGAAATCAAGGCCAAAATTGCGCAATATGGCATTACTGCCAGAGATCTGGGATTTGCCACCGCGGCGGCAGGCAAAAAAGGGACAACCGAAGGTGCTGTTGCCAAATTCAGGGGGCCAAACGGCGAATCCTGGTCTGGAATGGGCCGTCAGCCGCAATGGCTGAAAGATGCGTTGGCCAATGGCCGCAAGAAAGAAGATTTCGCCATCTGACAGGTCTATCTGAATTACAAAAATAGCGGGCAAATTCGCCCGCTTTTTTTATTTCCGCTGCGTCATGCCTGTTTGCCCTGCATGTGAAATGCCGGGCAATATTTGGCTACAAAAGCCCCCCGGCGCGCTGGCGCCGCTCGTCAATGATGACCGGCCTGATTTTTCAGGAAAAAGTTCATACCACCATATTATCCGATTGATTTTCGCTCGATCACAATATATTGTGTAGTGCTCATCGCACCAGCCTTGTGAGAACTGCAAGGGCAGAGGGGTTTTCTTGTCCGCCAATGATTTGGCTCAAGGCCCGCCTTTGCGCATGCCGCGATTCACTTACGCTTTTTCTCGGCGTGTGTTGGCAAACTGATGCGTGATGAGACATGGACTAAGGGTGTTGGCATTGTGCCAAACGCCGATGTACGGGATTTTCGCCACCAAAGCAGTGGCCGATTCAAGGGAGAGGCAATTGTCGATACATCTGGAACCGCAGGACATTTCGATTGAGGTGCTGCTGGAAAAATACGCCAAAGGCGACGAGAAGTCGCTTGCCGAACTGCGTCAGCGCGTGGCCCGTGGCCTGGCTGCGCAAGAGAAAGACGCGGCTCACTGGCAGGAACGTTTCTTCTGGGCGATGCAGCAGGGCTTCATCCCCGGCGGGCGCATCAACAGTGCTGCCGGCACCGACATTCAGGCCACATTGATCAACTGTTTTGTGCAGCCGGTTGGCGATTCGGTTTCGACCCCGGCGAGTGGCAAGGCCAGCATCTACCAGGCACTGCAAGAGGCGGCCGAAACCATGCGTCGTGGCGGCGGTGAAGGTTACAACTTCTCCTATATCCGTCCGCGTGGCGCGATGGTAAAAGGCACGGCGTCGCGCGCTTCCGGCCCGATTTCGTACATGAAGGTGTTTGACCAGTCGTGCGCCACGGTTGAATCGGCCGGCGCGCGGCGTGGCGCGCAAATGGGCGTGCTGAATTGTGATCACCCGGACATCGAAGCATTCATCCACGCCAAGGACACCGGCGACCTGCGCAATTTCAACATCTCGGTGGGGGTGTTCGACGCCTTCATGCAGCAGGTGGAAAGTGATGGTTTGTGGGAGCTGGCGCACGCAGCACAGCCGGAAGCGAAAGAATTTCCCGATAGCTACCAGCGTGCCGACGGCAAGTGGGTCTATCGCAAGGTCAAGGCACGCGATCTGTGGCGCCAGATCATGGAAGCGACTTACGACCACGCCGAGCCGGGCGTGTTGTTCCTCGACAAGATCAACCGCGACAACAACCTGAGTTATTGCGAAGTCATCGAAGCCACCAATCCGTGTGGTGAACAGCCGTTGCCGGATTACGCCTGTTGCGATCTGGGTTCGATCAACCTGACGCTGCACGTCAAGCATCCATTCACAGCGCAAGCCAGCTTCGATTTCGAGACCTACGCCGAAGTGGTGCGGGTGGCGATCCGCGCGCTGGACAACGTGCTCGACATTACCTACTGGCCCTTGCCGCAGCAGCAGCAAGAGGCAATGAACAAACGCCGGGTTGGTCTGGGTTTCCTTGGCCTGGGCGATGCGCTGATCATGCTTGGTCTGCGTTACGATTCGGACGCCGGCCGGCAGATGGCAGCCAAGATGACTGAAGTGATGCGCGATGAGGCTTACCTGGCCAGCGTGGAACTGGCACAAGAGAAGGGCAAGTTCCCGATGTTTGATGCCGACAAGTATCTGTCGGGCGAACACAGCGCCAATCGCCTGCCGGAGAAGATCAAGGCGAAAATCCGCAAACACGGCATGCGCAACAGCCACCTGACCTCGATTGCGCCGACCGGCACCATCAGCCTGGCGTTTGCCGACAATGCCTCGAACGGCATCGAACCGCCGTTCTCCTGGTATTACAACCGCAATAAACGCATGGCGGACGGCAGCACGCAGAGCTACCGCGTCGAAGACCACGCCTTCCGCGTTTATCTGGCGCAGGGCGGCAATGAAAGTAGCTTGCCGGATTATTTTGTGTCGGCGCTGGAAATGCACGCGCTGGATCACATGAAGATGGTTGCCGCCGTGTTGCCGTATATCGACACCGCGATTTCCAAAACCGTGAACGTGCCGGCCGATTATCCGTTTGCCGAATTCGAATCGCTGTATCTGGAAGCCTGGAAAGCCGGGCTCAAGGGCATTACCACCTATCGCCCGAACGCGGTACTGGGCGCGGTATTGTCGGTTGAGCCAACCAAGGCCGAGCCACAGGACATCAAGGAATCGCAGGAAGACCCGGATCGCCGCATCACCCTCAACGAAGTGCTGCAGCCGGCATTGGCCAGCCTGCGCTGGCCGGATCGCCCCAAGTTCAAGGGTGGCAATCCGTGCTGGACTTATGTCGTCGAAAACGCCGCCGGGCAGAACTTTGCCGTATTCGTTGGCCACATCGAAAATGGCCACGCCAGCCCGTTTGAAGTGTGGGTGAACGGCAACCACGTGCCGCGTGGCCTTGGCGCTGTCGCCAAAACGCTGTCGATGGACATGCGCTGCCAGGATCGCGCCTGGGTGCAGGCCAAGCTGGACATGCTGAGCCGCACTTTCGACGACAAGGAATACCTGCTGGAATTTGGCGACAAGCCGGTGCGGGTTTCGGCTTCGTCGGCGGCACTGGCGAAAGTGGTGGAATACCGCGTGGCGCAACTCGGCGCGCTGGAGCCGGCTGCCGGTGAGCCGTCGCCGATCATGGACGCGATGTTTGCGCGCAAGGAGCCAAAAGCCGGCCCGGATGGCACCATGAGCTGGTCGGTGGATGTGCAGAACCCGGCCACCGATGATAATTTCGCCATTTTCGTCAAAGAGCTGATTCTGCCCAACGGCCAGCGCCGCCCGTTCTCGGTGTGGATTTCCGGCCAATGCCCGCGTGAGATGGAAGCGCTGTGCAAGCTGCTGTCGATGGACATGCGTGTGATCGACCCGGCCTGGATCGGCATGAAACTGCGCAAGCTGCTGAATTACGCCGAGCCGCAAGGCGACTTCTTCGCACGCATCCCCGGCAGCGAAAAATCGCAGTCGTGGCCGTCAACTGAAGCCTACGTTGCACGCCTGATCATCCACCGTTACGCGATGCTCAACATCCTCACTGAAGAAGGTTACCCGGTAGAACGCATGGGCGTGATGATCGAGGAAGAGCAGGGCGGCGATATCGTCATGGCGCAACAGCGCGAAGCCTTGCTCGGTGCGCGCTGCAAGGAATGCGGCAATCACACCGTGATCAAGAAAGATGGCTGTGATTTCTGCACCAGCTGTGGTTACGTTGGTGGTTGCGGCTGATATCTCCCTGGCTGCAGGCCGCATCCACACTGGCTTGCAGGTCGGCCTGCAAGGCGCTCTGGTAGTGCCTTGCAGCCCGACTGCCATTGATGTGATTGCTTGCTACGGATATAAACCATGAATCTCGACACGCCAGCACAACAAGAGCAGGATCAGGTGCGCGACATACTGCGCAAGGTGGTCGATCCTGAAGTCGGTATCAATATTGTCGAGCTGGGTCTGATCTATCGCATCGAATCGATGCCTGCGCATGTACTGATCGAAATGACCATGACCTCACCGGCCTGCCCGATGGGTGATTTGATCGAAGATGATGCTCGTCAGGAGCTGGCACGGGGATTGCCGCCCGGTCGCCAGGTTGAATTGCGCCTGGTATGGGAGCCTCCGTGGGATCCTTCGATGATGTCTGAGTCGGCACGCACCCATTTCGGCTGGTGATCGCCAGCCATCCCGTTTGCAACAGATAGCCAGGAAGATACCTTGACCCCGCTTCAGGTTGGCATCATGAAAGAAAAACGCCCGATCTATCGGCTGCCGTTACTGGCATTGGGCATGCTTTCACTGCTCGGTGGCGTGTTGACCGGCCTGGCGCGGCTGGCGTGGGATGTGCCCGCATTTGCCACTGCGCAGTCGGGCCTGCATGCGGCCTTGATGATCGGCGCCTTTTTCGGCACGGTGATCAGCCTGGAACGCGCCGTGGCACTGGCCCGCGGCTGGCCCTATCTGGCGCCGGCAGCTGCCGGGCTGGGTGGCTTGTGCATATTGACCGGCGCACCGCCGCTGGCGGCGCCACTTGCGTTGTTGCTGGCATCGCTGGTTTTGCTGGCTGGCAGTGTGCTGGTGGTGCGGCAATTGCAGGCGATGTTTACCGTGGTGCTGGCGCTGGCCGTCAGTTGCTGGGTGATCGGCAACCTGGCCTGGCTGGCATCGGGCGTGCTACTGCCGGCGCTTCCGTGGTGGCTGGCATTTCTGGTGCTAACCATTGCCGCAGAAAGACTGGAACTGACCCGCCTGCTGCCCACGCCGCAGCACGCAAAAAAGCTGTTTCCGCTGTGTGTGGCCGTCATTCTTGCCGGCGCAACGCTGAGCCTGTTCGATACGCTGGGGCTGCAGGTTTTTGCTGCCGGCCTGTTGCTGCTGGCGGGCTGGCTGATGGCGTATGACATTGCCCGCCGCAATATCCGTTTTAAAGGCATCACCCGTTATATCGCCTATGCCCTGCTGGGTGGCTACCTGTGGCTGACCCTGGCCGGCGTGCTTGGCCTTGCCGGTGCATTTGCGCCTGGCCACGTGTGGCGCGATGCCGCCTTGCACGCCCTGGGGCTGGGCTTTGTTTTTTCGATGGTATTCGGCCACGCACCGATCATTTTTCCGGCCGTGGCACGGGTAAAGATACCCTATCACCCGGTGTTTTATCTGCCGCTGCTGGCCCTGCACCTGTCGCTGCTATACCGGCTAGCCGGTGCCTGGCAAGACGGTTTCCAGTTCCGGCGTGAGGCAGGGCTGGAAAACGCGCTGGTATTGTTGCTGTTCATTGTTGTGATGCTGGCCAGTGTCTGGCGCGGCAAACGCCAGGCACGGCGCACCGGCAAAGCCTGATTTCACGGATGCTTCGATTGCGGGCTTGATTTGGCCGGGTAAACACGGTTATCGTTACGTAACGATAATATTGTGGACACAAGCCTCATGTCTCAATCACCCAAACGACCGCGTGGACGCCCGGTGACGGGCCACGCTTTGTCAGGCGCCGAGCGTGCGCGCCAGTTCCGGCTCAGAAAGAAACAAGGCAGCTTTGGTGCAGAATTGGCCAGAGAAGACTTTATCCGTTGCGTAACAGAAATTCAGCTGATGGCCAGTTACGAGGAGCGCAGGCTGCGCAAGCAATACGCCTTGGGTATTGCCTATGGATTGCGTATGGCCGGGTATCTGGACGAGGTGCAGCTCAGCCGTATTTCAGAATGGATTCGGGCTATCTGATCACCGCTGTTGATCAGGCACGCAGCCGCTTCAGCAGCAAGGCCCCCAGGTAGCCGGCGCCAGCCAGCAATATAATCGTCGCCCCGGTCGGCAAATCCGGCCCGAACGATAGCGCCAGCCCGCCCGAGGTCAGCAGCATGCCCAGCCCGATCGAGCTGAACATGATCAGATGTAATCTGCGCGTGAACTGGCCGGCAATCGCGGCCGGCAGGGTGAGCAGGGCGATCACCAGGATCAGGCCGACCACCTGCGTCAAAACCACCACCGTTACCGCCACCATACACAGCAACAACATATACAGCGGCACTACCGGCACGCCGCGCAGGCGTGCGTATTCTTCGTCGAAACACAGCGCCAGAAACGGCCGGCGCAGCCACCACACCAGCAGCATCAGCACCACGTCGAGGATCGCCATCCAGTACAGCTCGGTGGGCGAGAGCATGAGGATGTTGCCGAACAGGTAGCTCATCAGGTCGGTGGTGTAGCCGGGGGTTTTGGCGACGAAGACGATGCCGACCGCCATGCCCACCGACCACATGACGCTGATCAATGTGTCTTCGTGTTCGCGCCAGCGCAGGTTGATCCAGCCGATGACAATCGCGGCGCCGAGTGCCGCGATCAGCGCGCCAACCAGCGGGTTGCCGCCGAGATAGGCGGCGATGCCCATGCCGCCGAGAATGGTGTGGGCGATGCCGCTGGCAAGATAGGCGATGCGTTTTGCCACCACGTAGCTGCCGACAATGCCGCAGCAGATGCTGGCCAGCAGGCCGCCGATCAGGGCGTATTGCAGAAAGGCGTGTTGTTGCAGGGCGCTGAAAAAGTCGCTCATGATCGGC
>JAUPTR010000023.1 GCA_030917985.1 Pseudomonadota bacterium
CACCTGCTCGCGGGTGATGTGCTGCAAATCTCCCGCCACCACAATCTGGCGCACCGGAAACACCGGCAGATGCACCACCACAAACAACAAGGCATACATCAGCAGCAACGCTGCCAGTGCATACAGCAAATTCGCCAGCCACATCAGCAATGCGGGCTTGTCCCACATGCCGAAGCCGATCAGGGCAACACGGGCGTTGGCGGGTTTTGCCATTGGCCTTGCCTCAGCCTGCCAAAGTGGTGGCAAGAATCTGCAACACCAGCTGTTCGTAACTGATGCCGCGTGCCTTGGCCGCCATCGGGAACAGGCTGTGGCTGGTCATGCCGGGAGCGGTGTTCACTTCCAGCAGATAGGCTTTGCCGGCCTCGTCCATCAGGAAATCCACCCGGCCCCAGCTACGGCCGCCAATGCCCCAGAAGGCCTTTTTCACCAGCTCGCCGATTTCTGCCTCGCGTTCTGCCGACAGGCCACTCGGGCAGCGATACACGGTGTCGTCGCGGAAATACTTGGCCTGATAATCGTAAAACTCGGTGGCCGGTTCGATTTTCACGAACGGCAGGGTTTCGTTGCCCAGCACTGCTGCGGTGTATTCACCGCCACCGATAAACTGCTCGGCCAGCACTACCTTGTCGTATTTGCTGGCTTCTTCATAGGCTGCGCGCAACTGGCCCGGCTGTTTCACCTTGGTGACGCCGATGCTGGAACCTTCGGTGGCCGGTTTCACAAAAACCGGCAAACCCAGCTGTTGTTCCACTGCGGCAAAGTCGGTGTCGCCGTCGAGCAACGCAAAATCCGGAATCGGCAAGCCCAGCGCTTTCCAGATCAGCTTGGTGCGCAGCTTGTCCATGCCGATTGCCGATGCCAGCACGCCGCAGCCGGTGTAGGGCAAGCCCAGCACCTGCAAGGCGCCCTGCACTGTGCCATCTTCGCCAAACGGGCCGTGCAGGATCAGGAATACGCGATCAAACCCTTCTGCCTTCAGCTCAGACAAGGGGCGCTCGGCCGGGTCAAACGCATGCGCGTTGACACCCTGCGCTTGCAGCGCGCCGAGCACGCCGCTACCGCTCATCAGCGACACATCGCGCTCGGACGACGTTCCGCCAAACACCACTGCCACTTTGCCAAACGCTTTTACATCCACACTCACGACTTGTTTCCTCAATGTTTGCTGCCAACGATGCGTACATCGCACAACAGCTGCACGCCAAATTTATCCTGTACCCGATTCGCCACCAGCTCCATCAATTGCTCGATGTCATCAGCACTGGCGGCAGTGCGGTTGACGATGAAGTTCGGATGCCGCTCCGACACTTCCGCGCCGCCAATCCTCGCTCCCGCCATGCCGCTCAGCTGAATCAGCCGTGCGGCAAAATTGTCTTCCGGATTGCGGAACGCCCGTCCGGCATTCGGCACATCCAGCGGCTGGCTGTCGCGCCGCCTGGCGATGAACTCTGCCACCGTGCGCTGGGCCACCGAGCCATCACCTTCGCGCAAATCAAACCAGGCACCAACAAACCATTCCGCCACTTCGATCAGCGCCTCAATGCTGCGATAACCGATTTCGAACTCGGCCGGGCTGCGCTGAATCAGCTCGCCGTGGCGATTGAGCATCAACACCCTGGCCACACAATCCCAGGTTTCCGAGCCAAAGCAGCCGGAGTTCTGCGCTACGCAGGCCCCCACCGTGCCGGGAATGCCGGCAATAAACTCGATGCCGCTCAAACCGTTTTCGGCGGCAAAACGCGTTAACGCCGTGGCCGAGACACCCGCTTCGGCATACACCTGGCGAAAACCGGCCGCCGGTGCTGCGCGTTCCAGCGTGATCTGCTGCAAACGCCCGGTAAACACCACTGTTCCGTCAAACCCTGCCTGCCGCACCAGCAGATTGCTGCCATTGCCGACAAACAGCAGCGGTTCGGCGTGCGGCAGCTGCCGCACAAACTGCTGCAGATCAACCATATCAGCCGGCCAGTAGCCCTGTTTTGCCACTCCGCCCGCATGCCAGCTCACGTGCCGCGCCATGTCGACCTGTTGTTCGAGGCGACCACGCAGCGCGCTCATGTCAGATTTCGCCCCGCTGCACTTTGCCTGCCACCGCGCCAATCGACCCGGCGCCCATGGTGATCACGACATCGCCATCCTGGGCAAAATCGACAATCGCCCTGGGCATCTCGCCAATATCTTCAACAAACACCGGTTCCACCTTGCCTGCCACCCGCACGGCACGGGCCAGGGCACGACCGTCGGCGGCCACAATCGGTGCTTCGCCGGCGGCATACACCTCGGCCAGCAATACGGCATCGGTGGTCGACAGCACTTTGACAAAATCTTCAAAACAGTCACGGGTACGGGTAAAACGATGCGGCTGGAAAGCCAGCACCAGACGCCGCCCCGGAAACGCGCCGCGCACCGCTGCCAGGGTTGCCGCCATTTCCACCGGATGGTGGCCGTAGTCGTCGATCAGGGTGAAGCTGCCGCCGTTGCTCAATGCAATCTCGCCATAACGCTCGAAACGACGGCCCACGCCGCGGAATTCTTTCAATGCACGCTGGATCGCGGCTTCGTCGGCCCCTGCCTCGAGCGCAATCGCGATGGCCGCCAGCGAATTCAGCACATTGTGTTCGCCCGGCAGATTCAGCTCCACGGCAAACCGGTGTGGCTCGCCATTCATCCACTCAACGTCGAAAAACATCTGCCCGGCCACCGCGCGCACGTTGGTTGCGCGCACTTGGGCATCTTCGCTGAAGCCGTAGGTGGTAATCGGTTTGCTGATAGACGGAATGATCTCGCGCACGTTTGCATCATCGAGGCACAACACCGCCATGCCGTAAAACGGCAGGTGCTGGATAAAATCGACAAACGCCTGCTTCAGCTTGCCGAAGTCATGGTCGTAAGTGTCCATGTGATCGGCGTCGATATTGGTGACCACCGACATCACCGGGTTCAGGTACAGGAACGAGGCATCCGATTCATCGGCCTCGGCCACCAGAAACTCACCCTTGCCCAGCTTGGCATTGGTGCCGGCTGCTTCCAGCTTGCCGCCGATGACGTAAGTCGGATCCATGCCGGCTTCGCCGAGGATTGATGCCACCAGGCTGGTGGTGGTGGTTTTGCCATGGGTGCCGGCAATCGCAATGCCCTGACGCAAACGCATCAGCTCGGCCAGCATCATTGCCCGTGGCACCACCGGAATCTTGCGCGCCTTGGCTTCCAGCACTTCGGGGTTATCACTCTTGACTGCAGTCGAGGTCACCACCACGTCCACATTCGCCACCTGGTCCGCCGAGTGGCCGACGTGAATGGTCGCACCAGCCTTTTTCAGACGGCGGGTGGTGGCGTTGTCGCCCAGATCGGAACCACTGACGCTGAAGCCCTGGTTCAGCAGCACTTCGGCGATGCCGCTCATGCCGACACCACCAATGCCTACAAAATGAATGTGTTTGACTTTGTGTTTCATGTTTTTGCCAATTCCAGGCACACCGTCGCCACGTCATCCGTGGCATGCGGCTTGGCCAGTTTGCGGGCGGCTTGCGCCATGTGCAGCAGCTTGTCGCGATTCAGTTCGCGCAGCAGGCCCGCCAGTTTGTCCGGGTTCATCTGGTTTTGCGGCAGCAGCACGGCTGCGTGGTTATCCGCCAGATATCTGGCGTTGCCAGTCTGGTGATCGTCCACCGCGTGCGGATACGGCACCAGCACACTGGCCACGCCGACAGCGGCCAGCTCGGCCACGGTCAAGGCGCCGGCACGGCAAATCACCAGATCGGCGTCGGCATAAGCCAGCGCCATATTGTCGATAAACGCCACACACTCCGCCGCCACACCCGCTTGGGCATAGTTGCTGCGCAGTGCGTCGATATTCCTGAGCCCGGCCTGGTGAATCACCTGCGGCCGCTGCCCGGCCGGCAACAACGCCAGCGCTTTCGGCACGGTTTCGTTGAGCGCCACCGCACCGAGGCTGCCGCCCACCACCAGCAGTTTGAGCGGGCCGCTGCGACCGGCAAAACGCTGCGCCGGCGTATCCACATTGGCGATGTCGGCACGCACCGGATTACCCACCAGCCTGACCTTGCCGCCGAGACGGAAAGCCGCCGGAAACGCGGTGAGAATCGCGTCGGCCACACCAGCCAGCACCTTGTTGGTCATGCCGGCCACCGAGTTCTGTTCGTGCACCACCAGCGGCTTGCCCAGCAACACAGCCATCATCCCTGCCGGGAATGCGGTATAACCGCCAAAACCCGCCACCACGGCCGGTTGATACTGGCGGATCAGGCTGATGCTCTGAGCAAACGCGCGCAGCAATACCAGCGGCAAGGTCAGCCAGCGCTTGATGCCGTTGCCGCGCATGCCGGCAATGTCGAGTTTTTCCAGCTTGTAGCCACGCTCTGGCACCACCCGCGCTTCGATACCGGCTTCGGTGCCGAGCCAGACGACATCCCAGCCACGCAACTGCATCGCATCCGCCAGCGCCAGCGCCGGAAACACGTGCCCGCCAGTGCCGCCAGCCATGATCATGATGGTCGGGCGGCTCATACCGAATATCCCCGCATCAGCTGGCGGTTTTCCCAGTCGATACGCAGCAGCACACCCAGTGCGATCAGATTGGCCACAATGCCGGAGCCACCGAACGACAGCAGCGGCAGCGTCAGGCCCTTGGTGGGCAGCAGACCCATGTTCACGCCCATATTGATGAACGACTGCACGCCGAACCAGACCGCAATCCCCTGCGCGGCCAGGGCATTAAATCCCTTGTCCAGACGATTGGCCTGCATACCGATGCGAAAGGCACGCAGAATCAGGAAGGCAAACAGCAACACCACCAGTGCCACGCCGACAAAGCCCATCTCTTCCGCAATCACCGCCAGCAGA
>JAUPTR010000171.1 GCA_030917985.1 Pseudomonadota bacterium
ACGGCCAGTGGCTGGCCGGGCCGGTGCCGGATGTGATCCATGCACAATCGCTGCAACAATGCCTGAATCAGACATTTGCCCCCTTACAACACGCTGGCCGAACTTGGTGGCTGGCACAGGAATAATATGCCCGACATCCACACCGAATTCCTTGTTTCCCCGCTCGAACGCACGCTGGAAGCGGCACTGCGCGACAAGCTGGATCGCAAGACCAAGCCGCTGGGCAGCCTCGGCCAGCTGGAGCAACTGGCACTGCAAATCGGCCTGATCCAGCAACGGCTGGACCCGCAGATCAAGGCACCGACCATGCTGGTGTTTGCCGCCGACCATGGTCTGGCCGAAGCCGGCGTCAGCCCTTTTCCGCAGGCAGTCACCGCGCAGATGGTGCTGAATTTTCTCAATGGCGGCGCCGCGATCAACGTCTTGTGCCGCACGCACGGGCTGACGCTGCAGGTGGTGGATGCCGGCGTCAATGCCGACTTGCCAAGCCACCCCGATCTGTTGTCGCGACCACAAGGGCGCGGCACCGCCAATATGCTGCAGCAGCCGGCAATGACACACGCACAGGCCGAAGCCGCCATACGTGCCGGCGCAGCCGTGGTGCGCCAGCATCAGGCCAGTGGCTGCAACCTGATCGGCTTTGGCGAAATGGGCATAGGCAATACCTCGGCAGCGGCGCTGCTGCTGGCGCGGCTGGCCGATCTACCGATTGCCGACTGTACCGGCCGCGGCACCGGGCTGGACGATGCCGGGCTGCTGCGCAAAATCGACATTCTGCAGCAAGTACTGCAGCGCCATCCCGATGCCTTGTCGCCGCTGGCGGTGCTGGCCACTTTTGGCGGTTTTGAAATCGCCATGATGGTGGGCGCGTATCTGGCCGCAGCCCAAGCGCGCATGACCATCCTCGTCGACGGTTTCATCACCTCGGCCGCATTGCTGGTGGCCAGCCGCCTGCAGCCGGCAGTGCTCGATTATTGCGTGTTCAGCCACTGTTCGGATGAATTTGGCCATGCGCTATTGTTGCGGCAACTGGGCGGCACACCGCTGTTGCGGCTGGGCATGCGCCTGGGTGAAGGCAGTGGCGCAGCAACGGCCTATCCACTGCTGCAGGCGTCGGTGGCCTTGCTCAACCAGATGGCCTCATTCGAGAGCGCCGGCGTCAGCGAGCGGCAGGACACCTGATGCTGCGCCAGCAACTGCGCTATCTGCTATGCGCTATGGGCTTTTTCACCCGTATCCCGCTGCCGGCGTGGGTGGGCTATCAGCACGACGACCTCGACCGCGCCGCGCCCTACTTCCCGCTTATCGGCCTGCTGGTGGGCGCCATTGCCGTGGGTGCATGGTGGCTGGCCGGGCAGTTCTGGCCGGCACGTATGGCATTGCTGATCAGCCTGATTGTCACCGTCTTGATCACCGGTGCGTTTCACGAAGATGGCCTGGCGGACAGTTGTGATGGCTTTGGTGGCGGCTATCAACGCGCCGATGTGCTGCGCATCATGCACGATTCGCGCATTGGCAGTTTTGGTGCGATTGCGCTGATCCTGGCGCTGTTGCTGAAGCTGGAAACCCTCGCCACCCTGCCCGCCGCGTGGCTGCCGGTCGCGCTGCTGGCCGGCCACGCCGCCAGCCGCTGGGCCGCAGTGTCCTTGCTTGCCAGCCTGGATTATGTGCGCCCGGAGGGCAAATCCAAACCGCTGGCCACCCGGCTGGGCGGCACCGGCCTGATCCTCGCCAGCCTGTTCGGCGGCCTGCCCCTGCTGGCGCTGCCGCCAGGCACGGCACTGCTGGCGCTGGCCGCCTTGCTGCTGATGCGCCAATTGCTGGCACGTTATTACCGGCACCGCCTCGGCGGTTATACCGGCGATGCGCTGGGCATGGCGCAGCAAGTATCCGAGCTGGCTTTCTACCTGGCGTTGAGCGCATGTCTGTCTACCTGATCCGTCATCCGCAACCAGCCATCGAGCCGGACATCTGTTACGGTCGCAGCGACATCCCGCTGGCCGGCCCGCTAGAACCGCTGCTGCCGAGCTTGCGTGCACAATTGCCGGCAGACTATCGGCTGGTGAGCAGCCCGCTGCAACGCTGCGCACAACTGGCACAAGCGCTGCACCCACAACCGCAGTTCGATCCCCGTCTGCAAGAGCTGGATTTCGGGCGCTGGGAGTTGCAACACTGGACGGCGCTCGGCGCGTCAACGCTGGACAACTGGATTGCCAGCGGCCTGAGCGACGACATACACGGCGGTGAATCGGCGGCAGCGTTTCAGCGGCGCATCTTTCACTGGTGCAGCGAACAAATCGACCAGACGCAGCCGCTGGTCGTTATCACCCACGCCGGCGTGATTCGCACCATTCTCGCCAGAATCAACGGCTGGCCGTTGCTGCAGGCGATGAACCACCCGCTGGAATACGCCAGCATTACCCGTATTGCTCATCAGGACTGGCCACCGTGCGCTCACATCTGATCCTCGGTGGCGCCCGCAGTGGCAAAAGCCGTTACGCCGAACAACTGGCGCAGGCCAGCGGCCTGCCAGTGACAGTGCTGGTTACCGCGCATGCGGGTGATACGGAAATGGCCGAACGCATTCGTCAACACCAGCAACAACGCCCGCGCCACTGGCACGTGCTGGAGACACCGCTGGCGCTGGCCGCAACGCTGCAAGCCGAGGCCACCCCCGAACGCCTGCTGCTGGTGGACTGCCTGACGTTGTGGCTGAGCAATCTGCTGCTGAACGGACAGCAAGGCGACCTGGACAAGGGGCCGATTGTGTTGAGCCAACCATTCCGGCAACAACGCCAGGCACTGCTCGATACCCTGCCAAACCTGCCGGGCAAAATCATCCTGATCAGCAACGAAGTCGGCATGGGTATCGTGCCGATGGGTGCGCTGGCGCGCTGTTTTGCCGACGAGGCGGGGCGACTGAACCAGGCTGTGGCTGCAATCAGCCAGCAGGTAACGCTGGTAGTGGCAGGCCTGCCGCTCAAACTGAAAGGCTAAGCAATGAAACTGCATTATCTGAAGCTGGCGCTGCTCGCCTTGCCGGGCATTGCGCTGGCTCAGGTCAGCGTGATCGATGACGCCGGGCAAAACGTCAGCCTGCCGCAGCCCGCACGACGTGTGGTGAGCCTGGCTCCGCACACCACCGAGCTGGTATATGCCGCAGGCGGCGCCAGGCAGATTGTCGGCGCAGTTGAATACAGCGATTACCCGCCTGAAGCCCGCAAGCTGCCGCGCGTGGGCGACAACCGCGCCTTCGATCTGGAACGCATCATCGCGCTCAAACCCGATCTGCTGGTGGTATGGCACTACGGCAATAGCGAACAACAACTGCAGAAGCTGCGGCAACTGGGGATTCCTGTTTTCTACAGCGAGCCACGCAAGCTGGAACAGGTGGCGACTTCGCTGGAACGACTGGGGCTACTGCTCGGCCAGCAAGCCACCGCCCATCAGGCTGCGAGCCGCTACTGGAGCCAGGTGCAGGCACTGCGCCAGCAGTATCGTGCAGCGCGGCCGGTAAAAGTGTTTTATCAGGTGTGGGACAAACCGCTGATGACGCTCAACGGCCAACACCTGATCAGCGACGTGCTCCGCCTTTGCGGCGGCGAAAACCTGTTTGCACGCATGCCGGCGCTGGCACCCACTGTCTCGCTGGAGGCGGTGCTGGCGTCCAGCCCGGAGGCAATTATCAGCGCCGCCGGCGACAGCGCAAAACGCGATCCTTTGCAGGCCTGGCGCCATTTCCCCGCGCTGCCAGCAGTGCAACGTGGCAACCTGATCCTGCTCGATGGCGACAAAATGAGCCGGCTCGGGCCGCGGATTGTCGACGGCGCCAGTGAGTTGTGCCAGAAACTGCAGAAAGTGCGCGAACAAGGCCCCTTGCCGCAATGACGCCGGTTTTTCCATTTCACACGCTGATGGTGCAAGGCACCACCTCGGATGCCGGTAAATCGACGCTGGTGGCGGGCCTGTGCCGGTTGCTGTCACGCAGCGGACATTCGGTAGCACCATTCAAGCCGCAGAACATGGCGCTCAACAGCGCAGTCACCATCGACGGCGGCGAAATCGGCCGCGCGCAAGCCTTGCAGGCACTGGCCGCGGGCGTGCCAGCACACAGTGACATGAATCCGGTGCTGATCAAACCGAGCAGTGATACCGGTGCGCAAATCATCATTCACGGCCGGGTGCGCGGCGATATGGATGCCAAGGCCTACCACGCTTACAAAAGTATCGCCTTCCCTGCCGTGCTGGCGTCGTATCAGCGCTTGCGCCAGCAATACGCGCACATCGTTGTCGAAGGCGCCGGCAGCCCGGCAGAAATCAATTTGCGCGACCGCGATATTGCCAATATGGGCTTTGCCGAAGCGGTGGATTGCCCGGTGATTCTGGTCGCCGATATCGACCGTGGCGGCGTATTCGCCCACCTCACCGGTACGCTTGACTGCCTGTCGCAGAGTGAACGCAAACGGGTGATTGGCTTCGTCATCAACCGCTTTCGTGGCGACATCAGTCTGCTGCAACCGGGGCTGGACTGGCTCGAAGCCAAAACCGGCAAACCGGTGCTGGGTGTGTTGCCGTATCTGCACGGGCTGATGCTGGATGCCGAAGACGCGATTCAATCCACCCAGCACAGCGACGACAACGCCTTGCGGGTGATCGTGCCGGTGTTGCCACGCATCAGCAATCACACCGATTTTGATGCGCTGCGCGCGCATCCACAGGTTCATTTGACTTTCATCGGGCCGGGGCAGGCCATCCCCCCTGCCGATCTGATCATTCTACCCGGCAGCAAAAACACCCGCGCCGACCTCGAATGGCTGCGGCAACAAGGCTGGGAGACGGTGATCCAGCGCCATCTGCGTTATGGCGGCAAGCTGATCGGCATTTGTGGCGGGCTGCAAATGCTTGGCGATGCGATTCATGATCCATCTGGTCTGGAAGGTGCGGCCGGCAGCAGCCAGGGTTTGGGCCTGCTGGCAATGCACACAACGCTAGCCGCAAACAAACAGCTGCGCGAGGTGAGTGGCCGCTGCAGCTTTGCCAACGCGGCGGTGCGCGGCTACGAAATCCATCTGGGAGAGAGTGAAGGCCCGGCATTTGCCCACCCGGCATTTGTTCTGGGCGAACGCCATGAAGGTGCGATCAGCGACGACGGACAGATTCTCGGCACCTATCTGCATGGTCTGTTTGACGCCCCCGAGGCATGCCAGGCGCTGCTGCACTGGGCCGGCCAGCCCGGCACACAGGCCGTGGATCTGGACGCGTTACGGGAGCAAAGCCTTGAGCGGCTGGCCGACGCCATGCAAGCAGTCATGGCGCAATTGCAGCAGCTTGGCTGGCCATAAGCGGGCGCCAACCGCGCCACTCAACGGCTGACTGCGGGCCTTGGGCCGTGCAGCGTCAAGGCCAGCAGCGCCGCCAGTGTCAGCAACACCCCGGCCATCAGGAAGGAATAGACATAGCCGCCGGATTGCGCCACCAGCATGGCATTGACGCGCGACATCACGAATCCGCCGAGCCCCCAGGCCGTCATCAGACAACCATAACTCATGCCGAATGAGCGCAGGCCCCACCAGGTTTTGGCGTAGGCAGGAAACAAGGCCAGATTGGTGCCGTAGTTAAAGCCAATGAAGGTGGCACTGAGTACGATCATCAGCGCCGCCGCTCCCTGCGAGCTCACCACCCAGATCGCCAGAAACATGTTCAGCGCCTGCAAGCCGAGGAAAAACGCCAGCGCCAGACGCCGGCCAATGGCATCCGACACCACACCGGCAATAATGCGGCCGGAGGCATTGCCCACAGCCATGATCGCCACCGCCACAAACGCCGCCTCACCCATGCTGGCCTTGGCCATGCTGGCGACACTGCCGATCACCATCAGGCCGGCACCCGCACCAACAAAATACAGACACCACAATTTCCAGAACTGCGGACTGCGCACTACCTGTGCGGTAGGCAGTTCCGGGTAGGACGGCGCGACATGCGGCCTGGCATCGTGATCATCATTAATCTCCGGCGGCACATAGCCGGGTGGCGGATTCACCAGCAGCAACGACAGCAGACTCACCACCAGGAAAAATGCCACGCCAAACCACAACATCGCCTGCTTTAGACCCACCGTTGCCAGTAACCAGGTGGCCAGCGGCGCGATATAGACCGGTGCCAGACCAAAACCCGCCACCACCAGCCCGGCAATCAAGCCGGTT
Organism: Pseudomonadota bacterium; assembly: GCA_030917985.1. Classification (GTDB taxonomy): domain Bacteria; phylum Pseudomonadota; class Gammaproteobacteria; order Burkholderiales; family SCOH01; genus CALMFQ01. The sequence continues at coordinate 6,204 of JAUPTR010000171.1, forward strand.
TTACCGCCGGGAAACCATTTCAGCGCCGGGGGTGTGGCCGAAGAATAGCCAAAACCGATACCGGCCCCCGCCAACACGCCAAAACCCAGCACCCATATGCTGTAGCTGGTGCTTTGCGACACCAGCGACAAGCCCAGACCAACCAGCAGACCACCAATCATCGCTGTCAATCTCGGTCCAAAGCGGTCTTGCACGCGGCCGGCGAGGATCATCGAAAAGGCAAAACTCAGGCAACACACGGCGTAAGGATCACCGATGGACGAGAGTTGCCAGTCAAAAGCACCGGGCCCGCCCTGCTCAATGGATTTTTTGATGGCAGCCTGAAAGATGCTCCAGGTATACAAAATCCCCAGAGCCAGATTGATGCCGGTGCCGGCGAAAGTAACCTGCCAGCCACGATTCCTGATCGTTTGCATGATGTTCTCCTCGGAAGTGTGATGTTTTTCTTCCCATTGTCATCAGGCGCGGCAGGCAACACAATCCATCAAGATCAAGAAAAGCGGCTTTTGACAGAATCAGGCAATAAAAAAACCCGATCAATCGATCGGGTTTTTTTATCACGGAACAGCTGCGGAAATCAGGCCATTGCCTTGATTGCTGCAGACAGACGGCTCTTGTGACGAGCGGCCTTGTTCTTGTGGTAGGTTTCTTTGTCAGCGAGGCGGTCGATGATGCTTACCGACTCCTGGAATACGGCAGTTGCTGCGGCTTTGTCGCCGGCTTCAATGGCTTTCAGTACCTTTTTGATTGCGGTACGGAAAGCGGAACGCTGCGAAGCATTACGCGCACGGGCGACGTCTGCCTGGCGAGCACGTTTTCTAGCTTGTGCGCTATTTGCCATGTTACTCGACTCCTAAATTCGGCGATTTCTAAAAACGTTGGATAATACGGCTTATCGCCAAACAATGCAAGAATCGCTTATCATTCGGCGCTACTTTAAGTGATGGCCCCAACACCATGAATTTACTCAAGGCCCTGGCGGCCGTCAGCAGCATGACACTCGTGTCGCGCGTGCTGGGTTTTATCCGCGACGCCATTGTCGCCCGCGTATTTGGTGCCGGTTTTGCCACTGATGCTTTTTTTACCGCATTCAAGCTGCCCAATCTGCTGCGGCGCATTTTTGCAGAAGGCGCATTTTCCCAGGCATTTGTACCGATTCTGGCCGAATACAAGAACCAGCGCGGCGAACAGGAAACCCGCACACTGCTGGCCAATGTCACTGGCGTGCTGGCGATTGCGCTGACGCTGGTCACGCTGCTCGGCATCATCGCCGCGCCCTGGATCATTTATGTGACAGCGCCTGGCTTTGCCGCCAGCCCGGCCAAGTTTGACCTGACGGTGCAGCTGCTGCGCATCACCTTTCCTTATATCCTCTTCATTTCCCTGGCCTCACTGGCAGGATCAGTGCTGAATACCTACAGCCAGTTCTCGATTCCGGCCTTTACCCCCACGCTGCTGAATATCTCGTTCATCGCCTGCTCGCTGCTGCTGGCCCCCTACTTCCAGCCACCGGTGCTGGTGCTGGCATGGGCGGTGTTTATCGGTGGCATTCTGCAGCTGGGCTTTCAGCTACCTTATCTGGCCAGAATCGGCATGTTGCCGCGGCCGCAGTTCAACTGGCGCGACAGCGGCGTGCGGCGCATCCTGAGCAAGATGGGACCGGCGATTTTCGGTGTTTCGGCTAGCCAGATCAGCCTGGTGATCAACACCATATTTGCCTCGTTCCTGATCAGCGGCAGCGTATCGTGGATGTATTACGCCGACCGGCTGATGGAGTTTCCTACCGGTATTCTCGGCGTGGCACTGGGCACGATCCTGTTACCGAGCCTGGCAAAACATCATGCAGACAAATCCAGCAACGAGTATTCCCGGCTGCTCGACTGGGGCTTGCGGCTCTCGGTGCTACTGTCGCTACCGGCAGCGGCTGCACTGGCGGTGCTGTCCGGGCCGCTGATTGCCACGCTGTTCC